>NZ_JAAGPH010000037.1:0-59411 GCF_017104705.1 Burkholderia sp. Se-20373
GCGGTAGCCTGCCCGGGCGGCGTCGCGAAGAACTCGGACGCGAGCCGCGCGAGCGTCGCGGGGTCGGGCAAGCCGGCCGGCAGCGGCGCATGCGGCAGCGCGTGCGCATCGCCGCCGGCCAGGCCGGGATTAACGGTAGGTGTCGGGATAGTCATGGAACTTGGCGATTTCGACGTCATCGAGGACAGCCAGCGCATCCGGCGAATGGACCGCGAGCGAGCAATACAGCGAGATCAGGTACGACGCGATCGCCTGGTTGTTGATCCCCATGAAGCGCACCGACAGGCCCGGGCCCTGCTCGCCCGCGACGCCCGGCTGATACAGGCCGACCACACCCTGGCGCTTGTCGCCGACGCGCAGCAGCAGGATCTTGGTCTTGCCGTCCGCGACCGGCACCTTGTCCGACGGAATCAGCGGAATGCCGCGCCACGTGAGGAACTGCGAACCGAACAGGCTGACCGTCGGCGGCGGCACGCCGCGCCGCGTGCATTCGCGGCCGAATGCGGCGATCGCCAGCGGGTGCGTGAGGAAGAACGCGGGCTCCTTCCACACCTTGGTCAGGAGCTCGTCGAGATCGTCCGGCGTCGGCGCGCCCGTCAGCGGGAAGATCCGCTGCTCGTCGGTCACGTTGGCCAGCAGGCCGTAGTCGGGGTTGTTGATCAGCTGGCTTTCCTGCAGCTCCTTGATCGTCTCGATCGTCAGGCGCAGCTGTTCCTTGATCTGGTCGTGAGGACTGCTGTAAAGATCGGAGATCCGCGTATGCACGTCGAGCACCGTGCTCACCGCGTTCAGGAAATACTCGCGCGGCTGTTCCTCGTACGGCACGAAGGTCTGCGGCAGCACGCTTTCGTCCTCGAGTTGCGTGCACGCGGCGCGCACGGCTTCCGGGTTCTTCACCTGGTTCAGCCGGTAGATGCCGGCCTCGACCGGCACCCATTGCAGCAGGTGGGTCAGCCAGCGCGGCGTGATCGTGGAAAGCTGGGGGACGGTCTTGGTAGCGTTCGCTAGTTGGCGGGCGGCGTGATCGCTCAGCGCGGCCGTGCCGCTTGCAACGGTCGACATGTGTGGCTCCGGGTTCTTTAGATGAAAAACGGGATTGCTTATGACGCTCGGTGATTATCGGAAGCACGCACCTGCCGGCTCAACATGCTATAGCCGTCAGGTCGCGTGCAACCGAAAGGGAAATGAAACGAGGCAGCCTCAGGTGACGTACGCACCCGGCAGCAGCGTCGAGATCGACACGTCGAACGCGCGCGCGATCTTGTCGGCGGTGACGATCGACGCGATCGCCTCGCCGCGCTCGATCTCGCCGACATACGAGCGGTTCAGCCCCGCATGCTCGGCCAGTTGCTCCTGCGACCACGTGCGCGCCTCGCGCAGCTTGCGCACGTTGGCGCCGAAGTGATGGATGAGGTCGCTCATCGCGCCTCCTAGGCGACGCGCGCCGCCGCGCGCGGCGCGGCGTTCGCTTCACTGCGCAGCACGGCCTGCGTGACGTTTTCGCCGGGCGACACGTCCTGCGTGAGCCATACGTTGCCGCCGATCACCGCGCCGCGCCCGATCGTCACGCGGCCGAGGATCGTTGCGCCCGCATAGATCACCACGTCGTCCTCGACGATCGGATGGCGGGCGAGCCCCTTCTCCAGATGGCCCGCCGCGTCGCGCGGAAAGCGCTTCGCGCCGAGCGTGACGGCCTGGTACACGCGCACGCGCTCGCCGATGATCGCCGTCTCGCCGATCACGACACCCGTGCCGTGGTCGATGAAGAAGCCCGCGCCGATGCGCGCGCCCGGATGAATGTCGATGCCCGTTTCCGCGTGCGCCTGCTCGGCGATGATCCGCGCGAGCAGCGGCAGGCCGAGCCCGTACAGCTCGTGCGCGAGCCGGTGATGGATCATCGCGAGGATGCCCGGGTAGCACAGCAGCACCTCGTCGACGCTGCCGGCCGCCGGATCGCCATGGAACGCGGCCAGCACGTCGCTGTCGAGCAGCCGGCGAATCTCGGGCAAGCGCGCGGCGAAGGCCTGCACGGCCGTCGACGCCACGTCATCGACGTTATCGGTCGGCCCGTCGGCATTGCGCTGTCGCGCCGCGTAGCGCAATTCCAGCTTCACCTGCGCGAGCAGCGCATTCAGCGCGGCGTCGAGCGCGTGGGCCACGTGGAAGTTCTCGCTCTCCTGGCGCAGGTCGGGTGGTCCGAGCCGCATCGGGAACAGCACGCCTTTCAGCGCGCCGATGATCTGCGCGAGCGCCTCCCGCGCCGGCAGATCGCGCCCGCCCGGTTCCAGCGAGCGCCGCTGCTTCTCGCGCCATGCGCGGCGCACGGTCTGCAGCGATTGAACGATGTCGTCGATGTCGAATGCGGCCATGCTGCGTTCTCCCCGTAACGGCCGTGAATCAGTCCTGCGCCCACGGCAGCCCGCGGAAACGCCAGCCATTGCTGCCGCCACGATGCTGCCGCTCGTCGAGGTCGCCCTCGAACCCTTCGAGCACGTTGAATACCTGCGTAAAGCCGCCCTTCGTCGCCGCCTCGGCCGCCTGCGCCGAGCGGTTGCCGCTGCGGCACAGCAACAGCACGACGGCCTCCTTGCCGGTCTTCGCTTCCAGTTCGCGCACGAAGCGCGGGTTGCGTGTCAGGCTCGTGCCCGTCGCCCACGGCACATGCAGCGATTCCGGCACGTGGCCGACGAATTTCCGTTCCTCGGCAGTGCGTACGTCCACCAGCAATGCATCGCCGGCGGAGAACAGCGCCCATGCCGCTTCCGGCGCGACGCCGCCCGCATAGGGCGTGCCGGCCGCCGTAGCCGCCGCGCGCGCGTCTTCGAGCGCCTGCTGCGCAGCGGTTCGTTCTTCCAATGCAACCGTCATGACACTTCCTTGTTTTCGTTGATTCGTATGATCAAAGACACCGGGAATGCGGCCGTTGCAGCTTGCGTGCTGTCTATAGCCGTCAGCGCCACTATGCGATTGCGGCCGGGCAAGCTGAACCAATAAAAATTCATTTCCTAATCAGCGGCACGGGGAATGCAATGGCAGATGCGCATGATCAGCGCCGGGGCAGCGCATGGAGGCGTGTCGGGGAGAGCGAAGCGATTAGGGCGGGTTCATCTCAGACGCAACGATTGGAGATATTCCATGCGTCACGTTGCCAACCAGGAAACATTCAAACGAGCTGTGCAAAATTGCGCGGACTGCCAACGCGCAATATCGATAACCACTGCACGACACCCTAGAATGCGTATTCCGATAAAAAACCAAAGGGCCAAAATGAGTACGTCACCATCCGCGATTCCATGGACCGTCTACCTGGAACGCTTCAAGAAGCTTCTCGACTACGGCAAGGACGCCGTCGAACTGATCGCCAAATTTTCTCTCCTGCTGCTCGTTCTCCCCGGACTCACGCTGTGGATTTACCTCGATAGGATCGGCTGGCACACGTTATTTCTCGATTCGATCTCGTCCACGTCAGGACTACTCGCATTGCTCATCGGAACGCTTCTTCTGGTTTCCGCGCTGCTGTTTGTTCTGTGTACGCCATCGATCTTCCTGCTGTTTCTTTTGGTCATAAACAAGGATGTACGCATACTCTCCAGGAGTACGTCGATCGTCATACTGGCGTCCGTTCTCGCCTGGATGACACTGGTCATCATCGCGTCGACCTTGACCGACAATTTGTCGATCGGGTTTCTTCTACTGGGTACCTTCACGTTCTGCGTCGTGGCAACGCTTCTCGGGTGGCGCATCGAGAAAGCATCGATGGCGAATGGAAAGTTGCGGACGTTGGGTAAAGCCGCCGGGTTGTCCTTGTTCATTACCATCGCCGCAGTTTCGAGCAGCGCTGGATTCTTGACCATTGAATCGTTCGCCGGCGATATGAGCACAAACGCGAAGGCCTATTCGGCACTCACCATACTGCTTCCCCTAACGCTCGTGGGCTTCCTTCCAGGTCTGATGGCGATCGGTATGGCAGCGCGCAGCAAGCCGGCGACCACGGCCATCAAGTACGTTGCTGTCGGCATCGCATTCGTGCTTTATGTGCTCGTCACTTGGTCCCTGACGTCGCTCTCGACCGGCATCGGCACCCGTGCACTGGAAAAGACTGGCGTCTACAACACGACGCTTCAGAGTTTCGAATTGCTCAACAAGGATGCGCGCGCCAGCCTCGAACGGGTAGGAATTCCGGTCACACCGTCCGGTCTGCCGATCATCCGCGCGTACGTCCGCTACGCGTTCGGTGACATCCGCCTGTTGTGCGCGGATGAATTCATACCAGGGGTCACCGACGCTCTCGAGGAACGATTCTCAAGCGATCCGGACGATCTCAAGAAATCCAGAAACAAGGCGCTCGACGCCGGGCGAAACTGCGTAATGCTCAAGAAGGACGACATCCGGCCAATCCGGCTGAAGCAATCGCCCTGAATCTCTGCCGAATGCGCTGCCGAATACGCGGCGATACCCCGCGAATTGGCAGCGCGGTCGCATCATGACAGCGGATCAACTGGCTCAATCGGCACGCCGCGCGCTTCGATATCGCGCCCCGCGAACAGGCACAGATCCTCGCGATGATGCGCGGCAACCACCTGCACGCCGACCGGCACGCCATTCACGAGCGCCGTGGTCACGACCAACCCCGGCAGCCCCATCGCCGGCAGCGCGCGCAACGTGAGCTGCGCTTCCCACACGCGATCGAACCCGTCCTGCCCTTGCCGATCGAGATCGTCCGGGAACGGCAACTCCGACGACACCGGCAGCAACACGACCGCATATTCGTCGAGAAACAGCCGCCACTGCCGCGTCAGCGTCGTGCGCCGGACGAGCGCGCGGCTGATCACGTCGGCCGGCAGGTCGCGCACCTTGCCGCGCACCGCCTCGACCACGGCAGCCGCGCCAGGATCGCCGTCATTCACGACCGCGCCCGTCAACGCGTCGAAGCCGTCGCCGAGCCAGAGTTGCTCCTGCAACAGTGCCGCCTCGCGCATCGGCGGTGTGTCGTCGATCTCGTCGACGGTCCAGCCGGCATCGATCAATCGCCGCGCGGCATCGCGCAATGCGGCCTCGACCTCGGGTACCACCTGCAAGCCACCCGGCCGCACGCACAGCGCCGCGCGCTTCGGCACCTCGCGCCCGTCGAACGGCACCGCCACGTGCCACGGATCGCGCGGGTCCGGTGCGGCGAACGCACGCAACGCGAGCGAGAGATCGTCGATCGTGCGTGCAATCGGCCCCGCCGTCGACATCAGCTGCGCGCCGATCGCCCGCTCGGGCGACGATGCATTGAACGCCGGCACGCGACCGAGCGACGGACGAATGCCATGCACGCCACATGCGTAGGCCGGGTAACGCACCGAGCCGCCGATGTCGGTGCCGACGGCAAGCGGGCCGATCCCGGCGGCCACGGCTGCCGCCGCGCCACCGCTCGATCCGCCCGGCGTCAGTGACGGATTGCGCGGATTGCGCGTGTGGCCATGCACGAGATTCGACGTGAACCAGCGCAACGCGAACGTCGGCGAATTGGTGCGGCCGAGCAGGATTCCACCGGCCTTTCGGATGTTGCCGACCACCGGGCTGTCGGCGTGCGCGATCAGGTTCTCCTGCAGGCGCGTGCCGTTGGTCGTCGCGAATTCCGCCTGGTCGACGTTGATCTTCACGGTGACGGGCACGCCCGCGAGCGGCCCCGGATCGTCGCCGCGCGCGATCGCGCGATCGACTTCGTCGGCTTGCCGCCGGACATCGTCGGGCCGGTGTTCGATCACCGCGTTGATCGCCGGATTCACCGCCTCGAGACGGTCGAGCACCGCATCGGCCACTTCTCGCGCGGACACGTCACGATGCCGCACGCGCTTCGCGAGTTCGGTTGCGGGCAGTTGCCAGAGTTCCGTCATGACTTCTCCTGGTGGAAGGACATCACACTCACGCGTGGCGCCGCGCTTCCTCACGAAAGTGCGGCGCCGCGTTCACTCACTGCGTATCCTGCTTCGCGCGTTCGGCGGCCGCGATGATCGCGTCGGCCACGGCCTTCGGCTGGCTCAGCATCGACACATGGCTGCCGTTCACGCGCGTGACCGTCGCACCGATCCGCTTCGCCATCGCTTCCTGCAGCGTCGGATCGATCATCTTGTCCTGCGTCGCGACGACGAACGTCGACGGCTTCGCATGCCACGCGGCCTGCGTCACCTTCTCCGAGATACAACCGCCATACCACGGCCCCTGCGTCGCCGCAACGATGCGCTGCTGCGCGGGCGGCAGGTCGGGGGCGAAATCCTGTGCGATCGCCTGGTCCGACAGCGTCGCGAAACCGCCCGCGTCCTTGCGCAGCTCACCGGCCCACGCAGGCGCCGGCAGCCCCTGCGTGACGTCGGCGATCGACTGGCCATTGTCGGGCGCGAACGCGGCGACGTACACGAGCGACTTCACCTTGTCGTCGTTGCCCGCCTCGCTGATCACGACGCCGGCCCACGAATGGCCGACCAGTACGACCGGCCCCTTCTGCGCGTCGACCGTGCGCTTCGTCGCGGCGGCATCGTCGGCGAGCGAGCTCAGCGGATTCTGCACCGACACCACGTGCAGCCCGCGCGCCTCGAGCAGCGGAATCACGCGGTTCCAGCTCGACCCGTCGGCAAACGCGCCGTGCACGAGCACGACGTTCGTGCCCTTCAGATCTTCCTTCGGCGCGGCCTGTGCGGCCACCGCACCGAACAGTCCGCCGATCACCGCGGCGGATACCAGAACGCGTTTCATCGAACCGGCCATCGTCATGCTCCTTGCTCTGTTGTGTTTGTCACATGTGGTGCTGCAGGGGTGGCCGCGCCCGCCTGAGGCAAGCGCGGCAGCCCATCACGAATGCGCGTACAGGTCGTCGGCGGCATTCCGTGCGGAGCGCGACTGGGACGCGTCGTGATGGCCGGCCGGCGTCGACGCATCGGCCACATTGTCGCCTTGCGACTTCGACGGGCCGTTCTGGTCGGAACGCGCGACCTGCTGCGCGGCGACGGCGTTCTCCGCGGCCGCGATATCGTTCGGGTAGTTCGCTTCGCTGCCGGCCGGGCGGTAGCCGGCCTTCTCCAGGCGGACGAGGTCGGCGCGCACGTCGGCGCGCGTGAGGCCGTGGCCGGTATCGGCGAACGACAGGGCGGGGATAGCAGCGAGGACGGCAACGGCGAGGATTCGAGCGGCTTTCATGAGGGTTCTCCTTGAGAGAGGTAGGTCAGTCGATCATTCGGCATCCGATCCCGATCGTCTGGCATCGAACGTTTCCTGCATGTCGACAGTAGAACCCGCGCACGTATCTGCGATGTTTCCGAAACCGGGGCTTTCTGCATGCCAGTTTTTCAGGAACGGCCGCAGATACAGTGCGATACAAACCGGGCTGCCGCATCGTTCGCTGTCCCCAAGCCCGCCCACCATGAAAAAAAGGCGTGCCACGCATGGCACGCCTTTCCGTCGAACCCATCACACCACGCACGTCACGGCGCAAGCCGCGTGAACACGTAGTCGTGGTTCTTCACACGCGCCTGGTGGCACGCAAAGCACGTCTGATGCTGGCCGATATCGGCCGGTACGCCATTGATGAAGCGTCCGAAACCCCAGCCGCCCGTCGACGCATAGCGGCGCGAGTCCTTCACCATCACCTGCACGGTCGTCGCCTGGCCCGGCACCGTGGCCGGCGCGAACTCGTCTGACTGCTTGCGCTTGTACGCGAGCTTCACGAGGATCGTGCCGTCCGGGAACGGCAGCGTCGCCTGTTCGAGCGCACGGATCGCGACGGGGTTGCCGAGCACCACACGGAGTTCATCGAGCGGCGCGGCTTCCTCGGCCGGCGCGACCATTTCCCACTTCCGGTAGCCGGGCGGGATCGTCACGCCATAGATCGGCGAGGCGGCGGCGGCCGGTTTCGGCTGCTCCGCGAATGCGGCCGGACCGCTGGCCGACCACGCGCCGGCCAGCAGCACGCCCGCGACGACCGTGCGTCGCATGCCGCGGCGCACCACGCCCACGCGCGCCCGCATCACAGGTGCTCCACTTGCAGGATCGCATCGGCGAACGCCTGCGGTGCTTCCTGCGGCAGGTTGTGGCCGATGCCGCCGGTGATCGTGCGGTGCTGGTACTTGCCGGTGAACTTCTTCGCGTACGCGGCCGGCGCCGGATGCGGCGCGCCGTTCGCGTCGCCTTCCATCGTGATCGTCGGCACGGTGATCGCCGGCCCGGCCGCGAGGCGGCGCTCGATGTCGTCGTACTGCGCTTCGCCCTTCGCGAGCCCGAGGCGCCAGCGATAGTTGTGAATCACGACGGCAACGTGATCGGGATTCCGAAACGACGCGGCCGTGCGCGCATAGGTTTCGTCGGAGAACTGCCATTTCGGCGACACGAGTTGCCAGATCAGCTTGTTGAACGCATCGCGGTTCTGCGTGTAGCCGAGTTCGCCGCGCTCGGTCGAGAAATAGAACTGATACCACCACTGGAACTCGGCCTGCGGCGGCAGCGGCGTGGCGTTCGCCGCCTGGCTGCCGATCAGGTAGCCGCTCACCGACACCAGCGCCTTCACGCGCTGCGGCCACAGTGCCGCAATGATGTCGGCGGTACGCGCGCCCCAGTCATAGCCGCCGAACACCGCGCGGTCGATCTTGAGTGCATCCATCAGCGCGACGATGTCGACGGCCGTCACGGCCTGCTGGCCGTTGCGCACCGTGTCGGCCGAACGGAACGTCGTCGACCCGTAGCCGCGCAGGTACGGCACGATCACGCGATAGCCGGCCGCGACGAGCAGCGGCGCGACTTCCGCGTAGCTGTAGATGTCGTACGGCCAGCCGTGCAGCAGAAACACGACGGGGCCGTGCTTCGGCCCGAGGTCCGCATACCCGACGTTGAGCACACCCGCGTCGATCTGGTGAATCGTGCCCAGCGACGCGACGCCGGCCGTGCGCTTGGCGGGCGCCGCATCGGGCGCCGACTGCGCATGCGCAAGGGCGCTGAAGCCGAGGTCGGCGAGGCTCAGACTTGCCAGCGTCGTACCGAGGATCAGGCGGCGGCGGGTGTTCACGGTTTCAGGCATGACTCGTTCTCCATTGTCGATCGCGAAGGTTGGGGGCCCACGGCTCGTGCGGGCACTCGGGAATCGGCGTTCGCGGCGGCGGCGCTGGCACTGCGCCGCCGTGTGAATCGCTTCACCGGATTTATATCCGATCCATCCAGAGGCTTTGTATCCCAACGTATCTGTGCGTGAACACGACACACGGCGATTCAAAAATCGTGCTGGAGAGGCATGTTTGCAGCGGAATCGGCCCGCATTCCCCCTTCAACCACGCTGACATGAGAATCCGTTCACACCTTCCGATCCGGCAGGATATGCGCACGTATCGACCGTCCCCGCCACGACAGGTGATCGATCCGCGCGCGCAGCGTGTAGAGCGCCACCGACGACAGCGTACTGAACCTGAGCAGCGCGATCGGGTTACCGATCCCGGCCGGCACCCGCTCGATCGAATCGAACAGCGGGAATCCATACCGGGTCAGGAACGCGCCGACCTCGTCGTCGCGTGCGTGCTCTTCGACATTGACCAGCAACAGTTCGGCCATGACGGCTCCTTGCTTGATTCGACCGCCGTCACCGGATCAGCCGGCGCGTATGGTGCGCGATCATCAGTTCTTCGTTGGTCGGGATCACCCACGCCGACACGCGGCTCGACGCCGTCGTGAGCAGCGGCCCGCCGGCCTGGTTCGCGTCGACGTCGATCTCGACGCCGAGCCAGGCCGCACGGCGCATCACCCCTTCGCGAATCGCCGCCGCGTGCTCGCCGATCCCCGCCGTGAAGACGATCGCGTCGATGCCTTCCATCGCGGCGGCGAGCGATCCGAGTTCGCGCGCGATGCGGGTGATGTAGAGCTCGATCGCGAAGCGCGCATGCGGATCGTCGCTCGCGAGCAGCGTGCGCATGTCGCTCGAGATACCGGACACGCCGAGCAACCCGGAGCGCCGATAAATCAGATCCTCGACGGCGCGCACGTCCATCCCGAGTTCGTCCATCAGGAAGAGCACGACGCCCGGGTCCAGGTTGCCGCAGCGCGTGCCCATCGGCAGCCCGTCGACGGCGGTGAATCCCATCGTGCTCGCGACGCTCTTCCCTGCAACGAGCGCGCACATGCTCGCGCCGTTGCCGAGGTGGGCGACGACCGTTCGCCCGCGCGCCGCCTGTGGCGCGACGTCGGGCAGCACGCTCGCGATGTACTCGTACGAGAGCCCGTGGAAGCCGTAGCGGCGCACGCCCCGGCTGGTGATCGACTCGGGCAGCGCGAACGCCTGGGTGACCGCGGGCTGCGTGCGGTGGAATGCCGTGTCGAAGCAGGCCACCTGCTCGATGCCGGGCTGCACCGTTTCGAGGATGCGAATCGGCGTCAGGTTGTGCGGTTGATGCAACGGCGCGAGCGGCGTGAGCTTGTCCAGCTCGGCCACGATCTCGGGCGTGACGCGCACCGGGCCGCTGAAGCGCTGTCCGCCATGCACGACACGATGGCCCACCGCCGCGAGACGGTGCCCTTCCTGGTGAGCCTCCAGGAACGCGGCGATCTGCTCGAGCCCTTCGTGATGGCCGAACGTCTCGCCGCCGGCCCATTGCTGTTCGTGATGTTCCCCGTGATGGTCGACGGCGCTGAAGTGCGCGGCGGCCGTGTAAAGACCCTCGACCTGGCCGTGCACGATCAGCCCGAGCGTGTCGCCCTGCACGTCGAACGCGGAAAACTTGATGCTCGACGAGCCGGCGTTCAACACCAGAATCACGTCTGCCATGGCATCACCCCGCGTGCGTGGCCGCTTCACGCTGCCCATTCGCGACGAGCATCGCGACCGCGCATGAAGCCAGCCGGGTGATCAACGAATCGGCGCGACTCGTCAGGATGATCGGCACGCGCGCGCCGAGCACGATCCCCGCGGCATCCGCGCCGGCCAGGAACGACAGGCTCTTGGCGAGCATGTTGCCTGCTTCGAGGTTGGGCACCATCAGCACGTTCGCGTGCCCGGCCACCGGTGAATCGATCTGCTTGATGCGCGCGGCCTCGGGATCGATCGCGTTGTCGAGCGCAAGCGGGCCGTCGACGAGCGCGCCGGTGATCTGCCGCCGGTCCACCATCTTGCACAGCGCGGCGGCTTCGAGCGTCGACGGCACTTTCGGGTTGACCGTCTCCATCGCCGACAGGATCGCCACGCGCACCTGCGGAAAGTCCAGCGCATGCGCAAGGTCGATCGCGTTCTGCAGGATGTCGACCTTTTCTTCGAGCGTCGGTGCGATATTGATCGCCGCGTCGGTCACGATCAGCGGATCGGCATGCGCGGGCACGTCCATCACGAAGCAATGGCTGATACGCCGGCCGGTGCGCAATCCGGCATCGTGACGCACCACTTCGGCCATGAGCTCGTCGGTATGCAGGCTGCCCTTCATCAGCGCAGCCGCCCGCCCGTCGCGAACGAGCCGCACCGCCGCCGCTGCCGACGCCTCGCTGTACGGCGCATCGACGATCTCGTGATCGCTGATCGACAGCCCGCACGCCGCGACGGTCGCTTCGATACGGGCCCGCGGGCCGACCAGGATCGGCTCGATCAGCCCCTTGCGCGCCGCCTCCAGCGCCCCCTCGAGCGAACTTCGATCGCATGGGTGCGCGACGGCCGTCGGCATCGGCGCCAGCGTCCGGCAGTGTTCGATGAGGCGGAGATATTTCTCGTGTCTGTTTTCCATCGCGGTTCCTGGCTGTCCGTCACTGCACACGATCGAGGGCCGCTACCGGCTCCTTGGCCGGCCGCTTCGCGGGCGACGCGCCCAGCACCGCGCGGATGCGTTGCAGGGCCGCCCACTGCTGCTCGCTCACCGACGCGCTCTGCACGCGCGGATCGCCCAGCAACTTGTCCAGCAACGTCAGCAGCCGCCGGCGATCCTCCGGCCGGACCAGCAGCGCCGGCAGCGTGGCAACGGCCTGCTGCGGCGCGTAGGTCGCGATGATTTCCTGCTCGCCATAGATGCGCCGCCACTGGTCGGGCGGCAGGTCCGGCAGATACTCGGCGTAGGTTTCGGCGAGTTCGCGCTCGGTCGCCAGCTGCGCCAGCGGAAACGGCTCGCCGCTGCGTTCGAGCAGAAAGGCTGCACGCGCCACCGCTTCGGTGTAGCCGCCCCGATCGATCGACGCGAGCGCGTCCTTCACGAACGGCAGGTCGCGAGGGTCCGTCGCCACCGACGACGCGGCATGATGGTCGCGATACTGTTCCGCGAAATGAAGCATGAAGGGCTGCGTGTACAGCGTGAAGAACAGCGACTCGGTGCCGGCATCGCGCATCGCGCGGAAAAAATCGAGCGATGCGCTGACGACGTCCGAACCGCGACGCTCGAGCTTGCGCCACGGTTCGATATCGTCGGCCGGCTGGCGATGCGCGTTGACCGTGTCGGCAGCCGGCTTCAGCCAGCCAAGCCACGGGTTCAGATCCGAAAACGCCCAGCGCTGAAAGCGCAGCGGATGAAAATCGCGCAGCAGGCGCGCCGTGGTTTCGTTCGAGGCCTGCTGCACGAACGGCTGCATGAACAGTTCATAGGCGCGCTGCGTGAATTCGGACAGCTCGGCGACCGCCTCGAACGCATGCTCGTCCTTGCGCCCGAAGCGGTTGAAGTGTTGCGCGATCTCTTCGAGACGGTGCTCGGCGAACGTGACCTCGTAAGCGACCTTCCCGTCGGCGCCTTTCACTTCCTCGATCGACATCACATAGAGGCCGGGCGGCAGCGTCTCGACGGCATCCAGCACGCTGACGATCTGGGCGTGCTCCTTCTTCGCGACCTTGCCCGACACGAAGATGCCCAGATGCCCGACATCCTCTTCCATCAAGCCGATGATCACCTGCCCACGCGACTTGATCTCCTCCGTGCTGCCGTAAATGTCCGCGACCCAGTTGAACGCCTGCTGCGGCGGCGTGATGTTGTCGCCCATCGACGCGAACAGGATGATCGGCGAACGGATCTCGCGCAGGTCGAACGCCTTGCCCGCCCCGTCCCGCACCTCGCCGGACCAGAGCTTGTTGCCGATGAACAGGTTGCGCGTGATCCATTCGATCTCCTCGCGGTTCATCAGGTAGTAGCCGCCCCACCAGCGCTCGAACTCGAGGAAGCGCGGCGGCTCGGTGTCGATGTGGTCGTACACGTGGTAATACTTGTCCCACCACGTGTTCGCCGGGTTCAGGTTCTCGAAGTTCTGCACGAGATACGCGCCGTCGAACTTGCCGTTGCCGAGATCCGACGCGAACGACGCGAGCCAGGTGCCGCCGAGCAGGCCGCCGGCATAGCGCATCGGATTGTCGCCGGGCCCGTCGCTCCACGCGCCGCTCCAGTACGACATCGGCGCGCCGTTGATGACGATCGGGCCCGTATCGCCCGCCGACGAGCTCGCGAGCATCATCGCGGCCCAGCCGCCCTGGCAGTTGCCGACGATGGCCGGCTTGAGGCTGTTCGGATGCCGCTCGCGCACCTTCCGGACGAACGCCTGTTCCGCCGCGCACACGTCGAGCAGCGTCTGGCCGGGCTCGGGCTCCTGGAAAAACACGACGAAATACACCGGATGTCCCGCGCGCAACGCCACGCCGACCTGCGAATCGTCCTTGAAGCCGCCGATACCGGGGCCATGCCCCGCGCGCGGATCGATGATCAGGTAGGGCCGCTTGGCGGCGTCGACGATCACCCCTTCCGGCGGCCGGATGTGAACGAGTGCGTAATTGACGGGGCGCTCGAACTGCCGGCCGTCGAGCACCACGTCGTAGTCGAAATGCAGCACCGGCTTGAGCCCCTGGGCCGTGCGCTCGACGTATTGCGTGCCGCGCTCGCGCAGCGTGTCCCAGAACAGCAGCGCGCGCTGGACGGCGTCGACCGCGTAATGCCATGCGCTCAACGGCGAGAGCGGTGCGGCGAACGGGGCGGCGCCCGGGTCGTGGCCGGGGCTGTCGCTGCCGTCGAATGCTTCGCTCAACCGCTTCCCGTACTGTTCCAGCGCGTGCTGCGTGCGCTTTTGCAGGACATGGACAATCTCCGCGGCGATCTCGTGACTGCGCGCCAGTTGCGTGGCAGCATCCATAACACTGTTCTCCAGAGGGGCAAGGTGAATCCCGACGCATTCCGGGAGCGGCCGTCTCGCGTCAGCCGAGCACGTGCATTCCCGCGTCGATGTAGTGAACGCCGCCGGTCATCGCGCGTGCGGCATCGCTGGCGAGAAAGGTGCACAGCGCGCCGACGTCGTCGATGTCGAACGGCCGGCGCAATGGCGCACGCCGTGCGGTGTCGTCGAGCAGGTGATCGAAGTTCGGCAACCCGGAGGCCGCCCGCGTGGGCAACGCACCGGGCGACACCGCATGCACGCGGATGCCTGCCGGCCCCAATTCGACGGCCAGATAGCGAACGGTAGCCTCCAGCGCCGCCTTGACCGGCCCCATCACGCCGTATTCGGCGATGACCTGGTCGGCGCCGATATAGGTCATCGCCAGCAGGCTGCCGCCGGACGTCATCAACGGCTCGGCAAGTTTCGCCATCCTGATGAACGAGTGGCAGGAGGTATCCATCGCGAGTGCGAACCCTTCCGGCGAACTGTCGACGACCCGCCCGTGCAGGTCGGCCCTCGGTGCATAGGCGACGGCATGCAGCAGAAAATCGAGGCGGCCCCACTGCTCGCCGATCGTGTCGAACACGTCGCGCATCTGGTCGGTCCGGCCCACATCGAGCGGCATCGCGATCGCCGGCCTCAGTTGCTCCAGCAGCGGCTCGACGTACGGCAACGCGCGCTCGGATTGCCAGGTCACGGCCAGCTCGGCCCCCGCTGCGTGAAAGGCGCGCGCACATCCCCAGGCGATGCTCTGCTCGTTCGCCAAGCCGACGACGATGCCCCTTTTGCCTTCGAGCGGCCGCATGCCGTTGCCGGGCGGGCGCGACTCGCGCACGTCGTTATTCGTCATCGCGAAACCTCGGATCGTATTTTTTCATCGAACGAAACTGCGAAAGGGCCGAATTGCCTTTGTGCCGCGAATCATTGTATTGAGGGTTTCAAACCACCAGATCATTCACGCGATATATCTTTGATTTTTATCAAAATCGCTTTCAAATCAGATAATTACGATGGAATGTTTCGATCCGGAAGGATCGATTTCATCGATATGTCATTCAATCGTGTGCGATTCATCGGGCCGGCATTTCAGGCCGCCCCGTCCCCGACACGGTAGCGACCCTTCGTGTAATCGCATGTAATTGATTCAGCGATGTGGCGGGCCTAATGTTTGTCCCAGGCAGAAGCCCATCATTAAACCTTGCCAATCAAGCACCGACGATTTTTCGTCGAATATATGCCGATACATCGAGGGTCGTGTGCAAGGATGATTTCCACGTGAGGCTGCTGTCGGGAAAGAAACGTTCATTTATCGACTGATCCAATTACCGCTCAGAGGAAAAAATGGCAAAAATTTATTACTCGGCCGACAACAGCTGGCTCATCGGCGTCACCGATCGCGTCAAAGGCAACCGGTTGGTGCTCCTTCCCACCAGTGCGGACAACCTGTATACCGAGTGGGACTTCCAACCGGATGGCGGAATCACGCTGCACAGCGACCCCACGCTCGCCATCGACTGCGGAACGGTATCCGCCGAGCAATACCTTACCCTGAACACCTACAAGAAAAACAACGCGTCGGCCTCTCAGCAATGGCAATTCGATCCGCAATCGGACGACGCGCAATCGGGCTACATCGAAAACGTGAGCAATTCGCAACTGGTCTTCGACCTCCAATGGAGAAACGTGACGAAGGGCACGTACATCTGGACCTTCACGGCCAACGCGTCGGATGCGGAGATCTGGAGCCCGGTTCCGGTCCCGCAGGATTCGTTCAGGAAGTGACCTGACCCAGGCTTCGATGGTGCGCCGATTGACTTGTTCGGCGCACCATCGTCACAGCCTGTCGGCACGACACATCGAATCGCAGGCAGCTCCGCTTACGCGCGCCGCAACGGCCGGAACCCGGCGCGCACTTCGCGCGCAAACAGTTCCGGCTCCTCCCATGCCGCGAAATGCCCGCCCTTGTCGACTTCGTTGAAGTAGATCAGGTTGTGATAACTGCGCTCGGCCCAGCTGCGCGGCGCCTGGTAGATCTCGCCCGGAAACACCGTGATCGCGGCCGGCAGCGAGATATCCACCGCGTTGAAGTTGTTCGAGTGATCCTCCCAGTAGATCTGCGCGGCGGACGTCGCGGTGTTCGTCAGCCAGTACAACGAAATGTCGTCGAGAATCTCGTCGCGAGGAATCGAGCGTTCGGGCACGCCGCCGCTGTACGTCCACTGCGAGATCTTGTCGACCATCCACGCCGCCTGCCCCGCAGGCGAATCGGCGAGCGCATAGCCGACCGTCTGTGGCCGCGTGACCATCATCGCCGAGTAGCCGCAGTTGTCGCGATAGAACGTCGCGAGCTTCTCGTACGCGGCCTTCTCCTTCGGCGACAGCGAAGCCGGCGCGGGCGCATCGGTCGCGAGCAGCGTCGCGATATCCGGCGGCACCGTCGCCGGCATGTTCACGTGAATCCCGGCCAGGCCCTGCACGCGCTGCATCGCCATCCGGTGCGAGATCACCGACCCGCAATCGCCGCCCTGCGACACGAAGCGCGTATAGCCCAGCCGCGCCATCAGCTCGCCCCATGCGCGCGCGATGTGGTCGGAACCCCAGCCGGTCTGCGTCGGCCGGTCCGAGAAGCCGAAGCCCGGCAACGACGGCACGACGACGTGAAACGCATCGTCCGCGCTCGCGCCGTGCGCGGTCGGATCGGTCAGCGGGCCGATCGCCTTCAGCAACTCGAAGATCGAGCCCGGCCAGCCGTGCGTCATGATCATCGGCATCGCGTTCTCGTGCCGCGAGCGCACGTGAATGAAATGAATGTCGAGCCCGTCGATTTCCGTGATGAACATCGGAAAGCCGTTCAGGCGCGCCTCGCCCTTGCGCCAGTCGTAGTCGGTGCCCCAGTAACGCAGCAATGCCTGCATGCGGGCGAGCCGCACGCCTTGCGATTCGTCGGCAACGGTCTCGCGACCCGGCCAGCGCGTCGCGGCAATGCGGCGGCGCAGGTCGGCCACGGCGTCATCGGGAATGTGCGCGGTGAACGGGCGTATGCCGGTCGCGCCGGTCGCCGCATGCAGCGCGGTGGGCAGCATCGCCGAGACCCCGGCGGCCACGGAGGTGGCCAGCAGGTGGCGACGCATCGGGGAAAACGGTGTGGACGACATCGTTCGGCATCTCCTTTCGTGAAGTGGAAAGTGAACATGCCGCGCGCGGGAAGAGCGCCTTCGCTTTCAATCCGGCGCGCCCGCGTCACGCGGCGTCGCCCATTTGAAAGGTCTGATGTATCAGGTATTTGTCTGATTTGTACGCGTTCGTAGCGGCTGCGCGGCGAGCGGCCGGGCTTCTACGGCCGCTCGCCCGCGCGCCGCTCAGAGCGCCTTCACGATCGCGCCGTCGACGCGAATGTTCTGTCCGGTGATATAGCCTGCGCCGTCCGACAGCAGGAACGCGACCGTCTTCGCGATCTCGCCGGTCTTGCCGAAGCGGCCCGCCGGAATGCGCGCGACGATCTCCGGCGTTTCCGGCCAGCTGTCGATGAAGCCCGGCAGCACCGCATTCATCCGGATGTTCTCGGCCGCGTAGCGTTCCGCGTAAAGCCGCGTCCACGCGCTCAGCGCCGCGCGCAGCGCCGACGAAACCGGCATCGGCTGCTCGGGCGCATCCGCCGCGAAACTCGAGATGTTGACCACCGCGCCGCCGCCCTGCTTCTGGAAGATCGGCGTCACGCGGCGCATCACGCGCACCACGTTCAGCAGGATCAGGTCGAGCCCCGCATGCCAGTTGTCGTCGGTGATCGCCAGCAGCTCGCCCTTCGGCGGGTGCCCGGTGTTGTTCACGACCGCATCGATGCGGCCGTAGCGCGCGACCGTTTCCTGCACGAGCCGGTCGATGTCGGCTTCTTCCGTCACCGAGCCCTGGATGCCGAACCCGCCCAGTTCCTCGCCGAGCGCCACCGCGCTGCCCGACGGCGACATCAGCGCGACGCGATAGCCCGTCGCCGCCAGCTCACGCGCGATCGCCGCGCCCATGCCCTTGCCTGCCGCCGTGATCAACGCTACTTTTTCTACAGTCACGATATGCTCCTCGTTCGAATCCTGCCGCCGCGCTGCCGCCGTTCGGCGCGCCATGGTGGTAATGTAGGCGCATCCATCACGACTGTCGAACCAGTAATTCTGCCTCCAGCCGATAGTTTTCCTACAGCCTGACGATGCCGCCTCGCCCTTCCCGCCTGCCGCCGCTGAACGCGCTTCGCGCATTCGAAGTGTCCGCGCGGCACCTCAATTTCCGCGCCGCCGCCGACGAGATCGGCGTCACGCAGGGCGCCGTCGCGCAGCAGGTGCGCCATCTCGAGGACGTGCTCGGCCTGAAGCTGTTCGAACGCCTGCCGCGCGGCCTCGCGCTGACGCACGACGGCGCCGCGTATTTCTCCGACGTGCAGCGCGCGCTGCACGCGATCGCCGATGCGACCGACAAGCTCGTGAAGCGGCGCGCCGCGCTGACGATCAGCACGACGCCGTCGTTCGCGTCGAAATGGCTGATTCCGCGGCTCGCGCAGTTCACCGAAGCGCATCCCGACTACGACGTGCGCGTGATCGCCGATTCGCAAATGGCGACGTTCCGCCACGACGGCGTCGATCTCGCGATCCGCTACGGCAAGCCGCCGTTCGGCAAGCATCTCGCCACGCATGCGCTGTTCCCGCTCGACGTGTGCGCGGTCTGCAGCCCCGCGCTGCTGGCCGCGCCCGCGTCGCCGCGCGCGCTCGCGGGCCACGTGCTGCTGCACGACGCGCACGACCTGTGGCCCGAGTTCCTCGCCGCGATGCCGGAACCCGTCGACCTCGATCCGCACAAGGGGCTGCGCTTCAACCAGACGTCGCTCGCGATCGATGCGGCCGTCGCCGGCCAGGGCATCGCGCTCGCCACCGATCCGCTGGTCGAGCGCGACATCGCCGCGGGCCGGCTGTGCAAGCCGTTCGATTTCGCGTTTCCGCTGTCGGTGGGGTTCTATCTCGTGTATCCGGCCGAGCGGCGCGACGACGATGCGATCGTCGTGATGCGCGAGTGGATGGCCGCGCAGGTGGTGTCGGACAGGCGCCCTTGAGCGGGCGTCGGCCGCGTCAGGGCGCGACCCAGCGGCCGTCGTAGCCGCGTTCGTGCAGGTCGAATACCGCGCGACGATGGCCGGTGCGCGCGAGTTCGAGCCAGTCGATACGCGTCACGGTCACGTGGAGCAGGCAGAAATTGTCGTAGCCGTCATCGGTTGATGCGGCACCCTGGCTCGCCGGGACATGCGCGGCTTCCGGCGACGCGACCGGCGTACCCGGCGGCAACGGTGCGCGATACAGCAGCAGCGTATGCGGACGGCTCGCTTGCCAGATCGCGCGCCGCTGCGCTTCGTCGTCGCAGATCGATGCCGCACCTTCCACGCGAATCTGCACGAGCGCATCGAGATCGCTGGCGACGAGCGCGATGCGCGGATCGCGGCGCAGCTCCGCGACCTTCTCCGAACGCGCATCGGTATGAAACGACAGCACGCGATCGGCGCGGCTCACCTGACGCAACACGATCGTGCGCACCTTCGGCGCGCCGTCGACGCCGAGCGTCGCGGCCTGCAGCATCGTGAACGGCGAGCGTTGCGCGCTCACGCCGGATTCGAGGCAGGACCACAGGCGCTCGTAGGTTTGCGCGAGCGATTCGGAAGTGGAGTCAGGCATGACGAAGCGGCGATCGTGCAGGTTGCGATCGCGCCAGCTTAACCGTTTGCAGCGGCGACGGCACGCGTGTGGCGCGCCGGCCGTCGCCGGGCGGCTCAGTTGTAGCCGAGTACGACCGGTGCCGCGTCGCCGAGGTCGGCCGCCGGCTCCGCGCCGAAGCGGCCGAGCACGTCGGCCACATACTGCGGCCCCGCGCTGATCTGCGACGACCGGTGTGCAACCGGCCGGTCATCGCCCGCGCCCGGCGCGATGCTCATCGATACGGTGTCGTTGACGGTGATGTTCACGTTGATGTCTCCTCACGCGGCGAGCGCCGCACCATATGCACGCACGAGACGCGCCACGCCTTCCCGGATCGCATCGACGTCCGGCGCGGCGAACGACAGGCGCAGCGAGGCCGCGTCGACGTTGTCCGCGAAGAACGCCTTGCCCGGCACGAACACGACCTTGTTCGTGATCGCCTGTTGCAGCAGCACGTCCGACGACACCGCGCCGATCCGCGCCCACACGAACATCCCGCCTTCGGGACGATGGAATTCGATCGCATCGCCGAGGCCGTCGCGCAACGCGTCGCACATCGCGTCGCATTTGCGCTGGTACGCGGCCGTGATGCGCGGCAGATGGCGTTCGAGCGCACCGTCGGCCAGATACTCGGCGGCCGCCGCCTGGGTCCACGGCGTGCTGCACAGGTCGACCGTCTGCTTCGCGATCACGCAGCGCCGCGCGATCTCGGCCGGCGCGATCGTCCAGCCCACGCGCAGCCCGGGCGCGACGATCTTCGACAGGCTCGCGAAATGCACGATCCAGTCGCGCGCGCCGTCCACTTCATCGGCGAGTGCCAGCATCGACGGCACGGCTTCGCCCGCGAAACGCAGGTCGCCGTACGGATCGTCCTCGATGATCAGGAAACGGTATTGCACCGCAAGGCGCAGCAGCTTCAGCCGGCGCTCGCGCGTGAGGGTCGCGCCCGTCGGGTTCGCGAAGGTCGGGACCGTGTAGAGCAGCTTCGGCTGCGCGATCGCGCCGGACGCGAGCTGTTCGCCGAGACGATCGACATCGAGGCCCGCGCCGTCGACCGGAATCGTCACGATGCGCGCCTGCTGCAGACGCATCGCCTGCAGCGTCGCCGGGTAAGCCGGCTGCTCGGTCAGCACGACGTCGCCGGGCGACACCATCACGCGCAGCAGCAGGTCGAGGCCCTGCTGCGAACCGGTCGTGACGAGCAGTTCGGCCGCCGTGCACGTCACGCCGCGCCGCCCCATCAGCGCGATCAATTGCTGCTTCAGTTCGGCGAGCCCGTCGGTCGGGCCGTATTGCAGGCAGCGCACGGGCTGCGCATACGCGCGCTCGGCGGCCGCGTTCAGGCCGTCGACGTCGAACAGGTCGCTGGCCGGATAGCCGCCCGCGAAGGAAATCATGCCCGGTTCGGACAGGTACTTGAACAGTTCGCGGATCGGCGAGCCGGCGGGATTCTGGAATGAGGGAGTGAACGCGTACATGTCGTCGTGAGCTGGATGGCGGGGACGGCCGGGATAGCCGCCCGATGCCGGCCACCACGGCGCTTCTGGCACCACGGCGGCGAAATCGAGCCACGATTGTCGATAGTCATTAAGGCCGCGGCAAACGATATCTATGCACTAGGTCTTGCGGTTTGGTCATCACATGGGGGAGGCGGCGCGCCCGCCGATGGGGACGGTGATGCGTGGTTTGGCGCGCACGCCGTCGCGCGGCATTCAATCCGGGCGATTGTTTCGACAACGTGCCGCCTGCGGTACTTGCAGCCGTTCGCCGGGTTTGCCGACGACGAACGCTTGGTCCGTACCCGCGCCGGCCGCATCACGCACTGCGTATCGATACGTGAACGCGCGGGGCGACCACAGCCGCCCCGCCAACATCAATCAATCGGCCACATTCCGGTTGGCCTCGATCACCGTCAACGCGGCCATGTTCACGATCCGCCGCACGGTCGCGCTAGACGTCAGAATGTTCACCGGCGCGTTGACGCCCAGGAGGAACGGCCCCACCGCCACATTGCTGCCCGCTTCGGTCTTCAGCAGGTTGTACGCGATGTTACCGGCGTCGACGTTCGGACAAACCAGCAGGTTGGCAGCGCCCTTCAGCGGCGACATCGGCAGCAACTTCGCCCGCAACCCCTCATCCAGCGCGCAGTCGCCATGCATCTCGCCGTCTGCCTCGATGTCCGGCGCCTGCTCGCGGACGATCTCCAGCGCCCGGCGCATCTTCACGCCCGACGCCGCGCTCCCCGACCCGAAGTTCGACCGCGACAGCAACGCCGCTTTCGGCGTCAGGTTCAGCCATTCCATCTGGCGCGCCGCGGCGATCGTGAATTCCGCGATCTGCTCCGCGTCGGGATTGTCGTTGACGTGCGTATCCACCAGCGCGACCGTCCGCTGGTCGAGCAACAGGATGTTCATCGCCGCATAGGTCGACGCCCCCGGCTTCTTCCCGATCACCTCGTCGACGAACCGCAGGTGGTTGTGATACTCGCCCACCGTCCCGCAGATCATCCCGTCCGCATCGCCGAGCCGCACCATCATCGCGCCGATCAGCGTCAGGCGGCGCCGCATCTCGACCCGTGCCATCTCCTTCGAGATGCCGTCCCGGCAGCGCAGCTCCCAGTACTTCGTCCAGTACTGCGGGAAACGCTCGTCATATTCCGGATTGGTTACTTCGACATCCTGACCGAGCCGGATCCGCAGGCCGAATCGCTCGATGCGCGCCAGCAGCACCTCGGGACGCCCGACCAGGATCGGCCGCGCCAGCTTCTCGTCGACGATCACCTGCACCGCGCGCAGCACGCGCTCGTCCTCGCCTTCGGTAAAGACGATCCGCGCCTTGCCGCCGTCGCGCACCAGCCGGCGCGCCGTCGCGAACAGCGGCTTCATGAATGCACCGGAGTGGTAGACGAATTGCTGCAGTTGCTCGACGTACGCGTCGAGATCGGTCAGCGGGCGCTTCGCCACGCCGCCGTCCATCGCCGCCTTGGCCACGGCCGGCGCGATACGGACGATCAGGCGCGGGTCGAACGGCTTCGGAATCAGGTATTGCGCGCCGAACGCCACGTCGTACGCGCCGTAGGCCGCCGCGACGACTTCGTTCTGCTCTTCCTCGGCCAGCCCCGCGATCGCGTGAACCGCGGCGATCTCCATTTCGCGGGTGATCGTCGTCGCGCCGACGTCGAGCGCGCCGCGGAAGATGTACGGGAAGCAGAGGACGTTGTTGACCTGGTTCGGGTAATCCGAGCGGCCCGTCGCGATCACGACGTCGTCGCGCGTCGCATGCGCCAGTTCCGGGAAGATTTCCGGCGTGGGGTTGGCCAGCGCGAGGATCAGCGGGCGCGGCGCCATCGCCTTCAGCATATCGGCGGTCAGGATGCCGCCGACCGACAGGCCCAGGAACACGTCCGCGCCGCCGATCACGTCGGCCAGCTTGCGCGCATCGGTTTCCTGCGCGAAGCGCGACTTCGCCGGGTCCATCAGCGTGGTGCGGCCGCGATAGACGACGCCCTCGATGTCGGTCACCCACACGTTTTCAACGGGCAGCCCGAGGTCGACCAGCAGGTCGAGGCAGGCCAGCGCGGCGGCGCCGGCTCCCGACGTCACGACCTTCACTTCCTTGATGGACTTCCCAACCACCTTCAGCCCGTTGATGAACGCGGCGGAGACGGTGATGGCGGTGCCGTGCTGGTCGTCGTGGAAGACGGGGATCTTCATGCGGTCGCGCAGCTTCTGCTCGACCGTGAAGCACTCGGGCGCCTTGATGTCCTCGAGGTTGATGCCGCCGAAGGTCGGCTCGAGGCCGGCGATGATGTCGACCAGCTTGTCCGGATCGGTTTCGTTGATCTCGATGTCGAAAACGTCGATCCCCGCGAACTTCTTGAACAGCACCGCCTTGCCTTCCATGACCGGCTTCGACGCGAGCGGGCCGATGTTGCCCAGGCCGAGCACGGCCGTGCCGTTCGTGATCACGCCCACCAGGTTGCCGCGGCTCGTGAACCGGTGCGCCTGCAGCGGATCGGCGGCGATGGCCTCGCACACGCCCGCCACGCCCGGCGTGTACGCCAGCGCGAGATCGCGCTGGGTCACGAGCGGCTTGCTGGCGACGACCGAGATCTTTCCCGGGGTCGGAAATTCGTGATAGTCGAACGCTGCCTGCTGCTGTGTCTCAGTCTGTTTCATGTTTTTCGATCCGGGCACGGGCGCCAGGCCAGTCCCGGCGCGATCCACGAAGGTGATTCTAGGGATCCGCCATAAGGTGTTGATTCTGTTTTAATATCGGTCCATCACTTTTTCATGATGGATACGTGACCAGTCAATGAATTTTGACGCAAACGACGTGGTCAGGCGGCTGGGCGCCCGCTTGAAGATGCGGCACCTGGTGCTGTTGCTGCAGATCCAGCAGCACGGGTCGCTGACGCGCGTCGCGGAGCACATGGCCAGCAGCCAGCCCGCCGTGACCAATGCGCTGTCCGAGCTGGAGAGCATGTTCGGCACGCCGCTGTTCGAGCGCTCGTCGCGCGGCATGCGGCCCACCGCGCTCGGCGCGGTCGTGCTCGAGCGGGCGAAGGCGATGATCAAGGATCTCGACCACCTCGCCCGCGAGATGGAGGCCGTCGCCGCCGGGCATGCGGCCCACCTGCACATCGGCGTGATTCCGTTCATTTCCGGCCAGATGCTGTCGGCGGCGCTCAAGCGGCTGCAGGCGCGCATGGAGCGGCGCCTGACCGTGACGATTCACGAAGGCACCAGCGATCAACTGCTGCTGCAGCTCAGGGATCACAGCGTCGACATCGTGATCGGGCGGGCGTCGTCGGCGATCGACCTGGGCCAGGTCTCCTTCGAAGTGCTGTACCAGCAGCAGCCGCGCATGATCGCGAACCGGCGGCTGGCCGCGAAACTGGCTCGCACCGCGCTCGACTGGCACAAGCTGCACGCGCTCGACTGGATTCTCGGCGCGCCGCATACGCCGATGCGGGAACAGGTCACCGACCTGTTCCTGTCGGCCGGCATCGCGCCGCCCGTTCCGATCGTCGAGAGTTATTCATCCAAGCTGATCGGCGAGATGATCGCGTCGAGTGACGAGGCCGTGTCGATCGTGCCCGCCGATATCGCGGAGGAACTGGTGCGGATCGCCGGGGTGGCGATCGTGCCTTACTCGCTGGTGTGGACGCTTCCGCCCATCGCGCTGTTTACCCGCGCCGCCGAGTCGCGTTCGCCGGCGCGGGATCTGCTCGTCGACGCGCTGCGCGAGGTGTGCAGGGAGACTTACGGGGACGCGCAGCGGTAGCGGTTCACGCACCGCCTGCATTGAACGACTCGCGGGGTCCGCCGAAAACGCTCATGCGTGTCGACGGGCACCGGGCACACCTGTCGCAGGCTACTTGCTCGCGGCGAGGCGCCGCATGATTTCCGCACGCTCGGTGGCCAGCACATGGTCCGAGCCCTCGCCGCGGTCATAGCGCCGGGTCGTCCGGTAGGAAAACCGCTTCCTGTACAGGCTGGTGGCGGGATCGAACACCCACGCGTCGACATCGAAAAAGTGCTTGCCGAAATGATCCTCGTTGTCGGCCCACACGAAGTCCGCCCGAACGAACACCGGATAGGGCGACACGTCCGGCACCTTCCACATCGCGCGGTCGGCCAGCTCGGTCTGGGTGACTTCCGGCATCAGGTTCTCGATCTTGCCGTTCGCGCCATAACGCAGGATCGCCACGCGCTCCAGCATCCCGCTGCCGCCGCCCGAGAACATCCCCGAGAAGAATACCCACGAGCCGCCCGACGCAAGCGGCAATCGTTCGGACCTCGGCGTCAGCCCGAACTGGTAAAGCTCCTTCGGCGAATTGGGAAGCGGCGCGGGCGGCATCTCGAAGCACGGCGCACGGTCGGGAAGCACGCAGAGTTTCACGCCGGACAGCGGGAGGCCGTCGGTGTCCGTCCGGCCCTGCGCCTGGGTGAAACGGGGGAATGCGAGTTCGCCGGAAGCGGCTTGAACGCCGGTGACGCCAACGACGGAAAGACCCAGGATCACCCCAAGCGTTTTACGGAACCCGCGCATGCACCCGCCCTCTTCTCTCATGTTTTGATAGGTGCGAATTGTCGATGATCCGGCCGCTTCTGTCGAATGAACGGTTGCAGCCGGCGATACGCGGATAGGACGCCCATCGGGGCGGTTCACGAGATAGCGCGGGGTTCTTCGGTGCGTGAGATGGACGCTCCATTGATCGCCGCGTTCCACACGCTTGTGCAGCTCACCCCTGCGCCTGATGACACACCACCTCGATATTGTGTCCATCCGGCCCGATGACGAACGCCGCGTAGTAATTCGCGTGATAGTGCGGCCGCAGCCCCGGCGCGCCATGGTCCTTCCCGCCGGCCGCCAGCGCCGCGCGATAGAACGCGTCGACTTGCTGCCGGTTGTCGGCCACGAACGCGATGTGAAGGTGCGCCGGTTTCTCCGAGGTCTGGAACAGGCACAACGACGGCTTGCCCGGCGGAGAGATCTCGATGCCGTACGACGGCTCGCCCTCGCCCTGCACCACGACGCCAAGCGGCTCGAGTGCGCTCAGGTAAAACGCCTTGCTGGCTGCAAAGTCGGTCACGCCGAATTTGACATGGTCAAACATGACTCCCCCTCGGATAGATGGGTCTGCCGGCACCCGGATGGAATGTGGAAATCACCGCGATGTTGCCACAGGTGGCCGTCGCCGGCACACCCGCTCGCGATCGAAAAAAATGCCCGACACAGTCGGGCCAACAAGCGGGAGACAAGGTCCTTGCAAACGCAGTCGTCGTCAGACCCGGCAGCGTCGGTCTTCATGCAAGCCGCGGAGACGACCAACGCTGCAACGGGCCCGATCAACGCGTGCCGCGCAAATGCAGCGTGAACCATTCCACTGCCGCCTGGCTGGTTGCTTCGAAGTGCTCGATATACGGCGTGAAATGTCCACCCCTGATCATGAGCAGTCGCTTCGGCTCCAGCGCACTTCCCCACGCGTTGAGGCAAAGGTCGGTGGGCGTCAGCAGATCCTGGTCGGCCACGATCATCAGCAACGGGGTGGGCGAAATGCGATCGACATACTGGCCCGGCTCGTTCTCGCGCGACAGCTCGGCGCTGCGCAGCGTCACTTCGTTTTTCCAGTTCGGGGCGAACCGCGCTGCCGACTCGGTGAAGAACCGGTATGCATCCGCACCGGCCATCGCACAGGCGGTCGCGGGATCGGCGCTGACAGCCGGCAACATCGCCGGCGCGCCGCCCGCGAATCGCTGCCTGCGATCTTCATCGAAGCGAGCCAGCGCCGCCGGCACCAGATCGGAACGCGTACGGCGCAACGCCGACTGATACCCGCTGATCGTCGGCACCTGCGACACCACGCATTTGACACGCCGGTCGATCGCCGCCACTTCGAGCACGTGGCCGCCGCTGTAACTGGTGCCCCAGATACCGATGCGCTCGGCGTCGACATCCGGGCGGGTGAGCAGATAGCTGATCGCATCGCGATAGCCGCGCTTCTGTTGCACGGGGTCGATCTCCTGCCGCGGGTAGCCGTCGCTCGTGCCGAAATTCCGGTGATCATAGAGCAGCACGCCAAAGCCGCCGCCGGCGAACACCTCGGCATAGCGGTCCAGATACTGTTCCTTTACGCCGGAGAAGCCGTGCGCCATCACGATGGCCGGATACGTCGCGGTATCGGCGAGGCGCTGCGCCGGCTCGTAGTACCAGCCTCGCAGCGTGGCACCTTCGGACTGGAATTCGATGTCGTGTCGCGTCATGTCGGCTTACCTCGTTCGGTGAGTGATTCGATGACCGACACGATAAGCGTGTGCACCACGCCCTGCGTTTGCTGGAAAGACGTTTGCTACGCGGAATCGGACAGTTTCGCGTAAGCGCTCGGCGTCATGCCGGCAAACCGGCGAAACACGGTCGAGAAGGCGCTCGTGGTTTCGTAGCCGAGTTCGGCTGCGACGGCGATCACGGAGCGGCCCGATGCCAGCAGCGGGCGCGCGGCCGAAATCCGGGCCTGCTGGCGCCACTGGCTGAACGACAAGCCGGTTTCGGCGGTAAACAGCCGGGCAAGGGTCCGGCTCGATGCACCGACTTCATCGGCCCATTCCGTCAGCGTTCGCTGGTCGGCCGGATTCGCCAGGATCGCGTCGCAGACTCGCGCAAGGCGCCGGTCCTGGCCGGACGGCAGCCGCAACGGTTGCTCGGGGGACCATTCGATCTCGGCGAGCATGAGCTGGATGACGAGATCGTCGCGGCCGTCGGGAGGGATCTCGACCGGGAAAGACGACGCGCGCACGATCAATTCACGCAGCAGCGGCGACACGTTGACCAGGCTCGGCTGATCCGGGGTTGCCGATCGGTACGCTTGCGGGTCGACGTAGGCGGTACGCATTTCGAGCTGCCCGTGGGCGCGCATCGCGTGCGGCAGGTCGGGCGGAATCCAGAGTGCCCGATGCGGCGGGATCATCCAGAGCGACTGGCACGCGACGACTTCGGCGATGCCGGTCGTCGTGTAGACGAGTTGTGCGCGGGAGTGCCGGTGCTCTGCGACGACGAAGCCGTCGGGGAAGGCTTTCGGCATGACCGCGGCGATGCCGGGTGCATGCTGGTAATCGCGCGGGTCGGTGCTCTTCGTGACCGGTGCGATCCCGGCCCGCTTCGGGGCTGCCGCCGCGTTTTGCCCGATCGCTTTACCGTGGCCGCGCCCTTCGACCTTCATCGCTCGTCCTCTCGTTTGTGCGGAATCGCCCGGTCGTGCAACCCGGCGAATCGGACA
Organism: Burkholderia sp. Se-20373; assembly: GCF_017104705.1. Taxonomy (NCBI): domain Bacteria; kingdom Pseudomonadati; phylum Pseudomonadota; class Betaproteobacteria; order Burkholderiales; family Burkholderiaceae; genus Burkholderia; species Burkholderia sp. Se-20373. The sequence goes on from NZ_JAAGPH010000037.1 coordinate 28,618, forward strand.
GATGATACGGGAATGTCGGCCCCCGGGAATCCGGGATTGAAGCTGCGAATCGGTGATGCGATCGCGCTGCCGATTCGTTGCAGCGCGGACTCGATATGTCGCGCTGAACTCCCGGTTTCTCTCGTTTCAACAGCATGCTGCGCAATATTGGAAGTTCGATTCCGTGCTGCTATCGTGGTGCACCTTTTGAAGACTTCGGAGCGGGAGATACATGCCCTTGATCTTGCGTCGAGCGATTTCAGATGATGCCGCGGAGGTAGCCGAAGTCTATCTACGGTCGCGCAACACGCTGGCATCGTATGCGCCGCTTGCGCATTCGGAAGCCGCCGTCCGCGATTGGGTTGCCACCATGCTTGTGCCGTCGGGCAACGTCACCGTTGCCGTGAACGATAACCGTATCGTCGGCATGGCCGCGCACGTTGTCACGGACGGCGTGGCATGGCTTGACCAGTTGTATGTGCACCCCGAATTCAAGCGACAAGGGATTGGTTCTGCGCTCCTCGAATCGGTGAAGTCGCAGACGGTTGGCAAGCTCCAGCTCTACACGTTCCAGATGAATCGCGATGCTGCTGCGTTTTACGAGCGGCACGGGTTCGTTGCGATTGCATACAGCGACGGAAGCAGGAACGAGGAAGGGTGTCCTGACGTCTTGTACTGCCTGACCCGGTAGCGCACGAAACGCCTGTATCCCCTGCGCAGACAAGCGCTCGCCCAAGGGTCCACCGGCATTGCCCTTGGAGCATACTCATCAATGTAGCGGCCGACACCCCGCCGTCATCATGGCCGGCGGATGCTCAGCTTGATCGCCCGTCGTTGGCGACGCGGGCAAGCCACGCCGAAAAGCTCCCGGCGATGCGCTCGCGCCGCGCCTCATCGTGCCAGACCCGAATCACTTGCCCCGGGAAACCGTCTTCCGCGGGATCGAGGTCGATACACAGATGATTGCCGCTGCCGTCATGCGTGAACGGAATCCACTTCAGGTTGTACCAGTCGTCTCTGATGCCCGGATCCGGCTCCGATTCCATACCGTCAAAATCGCCTCCATCGACGAGACCTTTCCAGATACGCCATTGCGCGAGGATCTCGTGCGCGCTCAGCAGCGCATCACTTCCGGAAAATTCATTCCCCGAATCGGCCTGGCCGTCGTGAATGCGCAGGCTGTCGACGAATGCGTCAGGCAGTTGCGTTCCCAGCGCAGTCTGCAAGGCTGCGATCTCGTCGTCGGACGCCGGCCCGTTGAGGCCACCCGGCAGACGTGACGCATCGGCGGCGAACGCGGCTTCGAGCCGTTGCCATGTTTCGCGAAGATCGATGCCGCGTGCGTGGTCGATAGCGCGGGTCGTCGCGCAGGCGTCGACCACCGGCGCCGGTGAGGCTGCCTCGACGGATGTTTCCGCCACGGGGCGCGGCGGTTCACTGGCGAGGTCGCGGTCGAGACGCAGGAACAGCACGGACGAACCGGCTGCCATGGGAAACTCCGCAGCGGGGATCGCGACGAGCACATCGGCACGAACGACGCCGCCGATCAGCCCGTCGCGTTCGGACGGCAACAGGCGGACGACCAGGTTTCCGTCGACGCCGCGATGCAGATTGCCCCATCGCATCGCATTCAGTTGACCATCGCGCTCGACGCCGTGGTCGACGATGCCGGACTCCCAATGAGGCCCCGGTGTTGCCGCGTGCTCGAGCGAATCGAGCACACGCGGCATGATCGCGTGCATCAGCATCGCCACGGCACCCGTGTGGCCCGACAGGTTGATCAGCGTGGCCTGATCGTAGCTGGTCAGGACCGTCATCCCGCTTTGCGTACCGTCCGGGCGCGTGAACGGCAGCATGGTTTTCTTCGGCGGCGAGCGATTGTCGCTGCGTCCGAAGTTGAAGCGATCGGCTGGCGTTTGCTTGATGTCGACAGTCGTTTCGTCGTAGGCGTACACCAACGGCATATTCAGCCCCAGATTCCGAAAGGGCGGCACGGCAGGCAGTCCGGCACCGACGATCAGGTCGTAACGCTGCGCGAACTCGGCCAGTTTCTTCTTGAACGCGTATTCGTTCTGCTGCACCTCAAGCGGCGGCCGTGCCATGTCCGGCGGCTCGAGGTACTCGACCGAACCCACCTCGTATCCCCAGCGCTGCAGTACCGCCCGGATGTACGGTCCGCTCGTGTCGGGCCGCTGCCAGCGCTCGCGAACGGTGCGGGGTGCGCACTGCTCATACCCGACGATCACCACGCCGATGCGAGGCCGTTTCGTCACCTCGATGTCGCGTACGCCTGCGGCCGTCAGCGCGATCTGCCGTTCGGCGGTTATCCGGCTGCCCCTGGGCAAGAGCAGGCTGCCTTGCCGAAATTCGCTGCCCGGTGCGATCACATGCTGGCCGGCGGATAGCGGCGCATGCAGCAGCAGAAACGATCGAGCGCCACGGTACGAAACCTCGAGGTCGCTTTTCGGGACGACGGCGTCGGCATTTTCCGGCAGCGGGAAATACGGTGGGACATCGACCGCACACTGCGCGCCGATTGCGCGAGCCGCCGGACTGCCGGCCGGCGAGGCAAGCGCGCGCCGGCTGAACTGGAATTCGAGCTCGACCGGTGCACCCTGCGCGGCATGCGCGGTATCGGATGCGCGCATCGCATAGCCTTCGACCGCAGCAAGCGGAACGGGCGGAACATTCTCGGGGGCGAAAACGTCCGCCGCCGTCACGCGCGTCAGCGCATCCTCGACCGGAATCGTCTCGGATTGCATCGCGCCCGGCACGGACCGTCGACAGAGTTCGTAGGGCTGGTTGAGCCAGAAGGGGAAGTTCTCGTGATTGCTCATGGTGCCTGGAGTGGTCATGCCGTGGTTCGAAGGATGCCTGCGAACCACGGCAAGAATGCGGTTTTCGTCGCCCGTGGCTCAACGTTTTGCAGCAGGCTGCGAAGAACCGACGTCGACAAAAAACGCCTCCTGGTCGATCACGCGCTGGTTCAAATAGAAACTTCCGAGGAAAGCGCCTGCGCGCCGATTATCGCTCGCATCGATACGCTTGACCGAAACTTCCGGTTCTCGTGACGCGCCTTGCTCCGTCGACGCAAACGGATACTCGTCGCAATCGCAATCGCTCGGCGTTTCGTCCGGATCACCGGTGAATGTGCACTGGCCAGTGACCGGGCCGAATTTCTCGATGCATTGCGCCTTGGAATCGCTCCGGTTGGCCCGCCGCCATGCTGCGTCGCGCGTGCGTGTCAGCGGCCTGGCTTCGAAGGCCGGAAAGATCGTGCCATCGCCCTTCGGTACGAACTTGCCGGGACGCCCGGCGGCTTGCGCCTCGCGTATGTGGATTGCGGATTCGTTGACGTCGGGATTCGTGTCGACGATGGTACGCAGGATGGCCGGTGCGTCCGCGTAAATGCATCCTTGCGAGTTGCTCTTGACGAGCGCGACGTCGCATCGAATGTTGGGAATGTAGCCGACGCCCGCGTAGGGATTCATGCTTGCGCCGTTCTCGAACGAGTCTCCCGATTTCGCCACCCGGTACTCGAGCGTCGGACTGACCCTGAGCGGATTACCGGATCCCATGTTGGGCGTGATCATCACCGATAGCTCGTTGGACAGCCCGCCAAGGGCGAGCGGCACGCCGGCATTGGGCGCGACCGTACAATCCGCGCCGCATTCGACGATCGGCTTGATCACCAGGCCGGGCGGATTGCCGGACAGGACGCGCGTGCGGAAGCGGAACGTCACCGGCCATGCGAGCTGGTTCGACGGATTATCGGAATACGCATAGGCCTCAATCGCCACCCGGCCGATCTCATTGTTCTGGCCGTCTGTCGCGACATAGACGAGCGGTTCGGTTTTCTGGCAGTAACTCGTCCGGCTCAACAGCGAATCCTTGCTCGTTTCGGTCCGGACGGTCGTGCAGACGGGCGAAACGTCCGTCGCGCTTTCCGCGCGGGCAGGCATCGCAGTCGCAAGCACGATCGCACCGGCAAACAGCCGGCCTAACAGCATTCGATACATCACATCCCCTCCTGGAAACTCATCAATCGAAATGATTTATTTTGTCGCGGCTCAATTTAAATCTCGATCCGATTGAAATCAAACTGTTATGCTTGTCAGGAATATGTAAATGATATTAACAAGATCGCCTTACGATCGTTTCTTTCCGATAAATAATCCAATCAAATTCATCGGCTATTGAATCCCTTGTCGATCAAAGCAGCTCACGACGCGGTTCGCCACGAGGCTGGGCCTGGATGGCGCTTCGAGGCCACCGCGCAAGGTGATTCCAGATCAATCGATCTCCGGTTTCCCGAGAGGTCAAATCACTTTGAAACTATCGCATCAACAATTTCATCCGAAGCATCCAATTTAAAAACGCATCCGGATATATTTCATTTCCCTTGCAATGACTGGCGAATGATGTAGGCTTGCTGGCGCCGTCGTGAACTTCTTGCAAACCCACTTCGCGGTGCATTTAACCATGCGCAATTCATTAGATCGTTCCGCCTCGAATTCGATTCAATACGCCATTGGAATCCTGCTGATTGCAGCCAGCCTTGCCGAAATCGCTCATGCGGCGCCAATCGAGACGTCGTTGCAACGCTCGATCGGGCAGGCGCTTCAATCCCGATCGGGCGGGACGTTGAAGCTGCCGGCCCGGTCGGACGACAGCCTGGTCGAGGCAATCAAAGCCGACGACGTTTCCGGATGGGTGTTTGGCACTGCGACACAAATCCTGCACGAGGATGAATCCGGCGATCCCGTCACGAAGCTGTTCATTGCGCGCAACGTGAACGGCCGATGGATCTCGGGTGTGGAGGGCAGCAGCGAGTTTGGAGCATTGCTCGATGCGGCGCCACCCACGCTGCTCGCGGCCGACGAACGGAAAAATCTGGCGTCGAGACGCGCATCGCTTGCACCACGGTCGGCTGCCTTGCCGCAACCGGGCCTTGCGTTGCCGTGGGAACCGAATGCCGGGTGGTATTGGACGGGCGGAGCACACGGCTGGTCCGGACAAAGCAGGCCGTATAACTCCCTCGATTTCTCGGGTGGCAACGGCCGCGTGCTGGCGGCGCGAGACGGCTATCTTTACAAGAGCTGCGAGCGCGACGGCAGCGCCATCGTGAAGGTGGTTCACGACAATGGCTATGCGACGACTTATTACCACATGGTCCAGCTGACGTCGCTGAACAGCGGTACGCGTGTTCGCCAGGGGGAATATCTCGGCAGCGTCGGAAACGGCCTGCCCTGCGGCGGACAGACGACAGGGCCGCATGTTCACTTTTCATTGAGCAAGGATGGCAATGACGTGTCCGTCAATGGCATGACGATCGGCGGCTGGCAATTCTTCGAAGGCACTTCGCCGTATTCCGGATACGCGGTTCGCAATCAGCGACGCGTCTCCCCGCAGGCATGGCTGGTCAACTACGGGAGCGCGGATTCCGGTGATCCGTCCACGCCCGTCAGCGCGCGTGTACAGGCACCGGGTCCGGCGAATCTGCGCAGCGCGCCTTCATTGTCGGCGCCGGTCGTCGGTTCGCTCGAGAATGGGCGCACCGTGCAGCTCGCTTGTCACCAGTACGGCGACTCCGTGAATGGCAACTGGGGCGCCACGCGGCTTTGGTATCGACTCGAATCGAATCAATGGATATCAGACGGATTCGTCTATACCGGCAGCAACGACCCGGTGGTGCCGGTATGCGTGAATTAGCGCAGGCGCACCGGCGCACACTGGGCCGCCGCACCGAGACAGGAAAAACGATGTCCCACCGTTACGTGATCCGCAGAAACATCCCCGCCTTCTCAGGCAACACCGACGGTTGAAAACCGTAGCGCTCGTAGAACTTCGGTGTCCCGTGATCCGCCATCAGGCTGACGTAGGCGGTCGGCGGCGCGTGCTCGTGAACGTAGCCCATGAGTGCCCGCATGATCAGGTCGCCCACGCCCTTCTTCTGGTGGGCGGGCAACACCGCGATATCGACGATCTCGAAGAAGCAGCCGCCGTCGCCGATTACGCGGCCAATGCCAACCGGATCGCTGTCGCAGTAGGCAACGACGCTGAAAAGGCCATTCTTCAGCCCGATCGTCGCGGCCTGTTCCGACTTTCTGCTCAACCCTGCGGCGAGACGAATGCCGATGTAGTCGGATACCGACGGGACTTCCTGTCGAACGACGTATGCCATGCAAACCCTTCAGGTTAGCCATACGGACCAATGGACCGGTCTCGCTGCGCATGAGTCCATCGAACCCTGAACCCGAACGCGCGCATCAGACAAGACCATGACCATCGATCCAGCGAGACAGCCGACCACGGGCGCGCCCCCCCACCGTCCACTGCCTCGCCAGATCCGCCAAGCGCCTTAAAGAATCCGGTTCAACGCATCCGAGAACCGCCCAACCGCCCCATCGACATCATGCAGCTTGTCGAGCCCGAACAACCCCAGCCGGAAGGTCTTGAAATCCTCCGGCTCGTCGCACATCAGCGGCACGCCGGCCGCGATCTGCAACCCGACGTCGGCAAACTTCTTCCCGGTTCGAATTCCGTCGTCGTCCGTATAACTGACCACGACACCCGGTGCCTCGAACCCTTGCGCCGCCACACTCCGGAAACCCTTCTCGGCCAGCAACGCACGAATCCGCTTGCCCAGCTCGAGCTGTTCCTCTTTCACCTTGTCGAAGCCGTACGCCGCGGTTTCCTTCATCACGTCGCGCAGCGTCGTGAGGCTGTCCGTGGGCATCGTCGCGTGGTACGCGAATCCGCCGCCTTCATAGGCCTCCATGATCTGCAGCCACTTGCGCAGATCGCACGCGAAGCTGGTGCTGGTCGTGCCGTCGATACGTTCGCGGGCCCGCTCGCCGAGCATCACCATCGCGCAACACGGCGACGCGCTCCAGCCCTTCTGCGGCGCGCTGATCAGGATGTCGACGCCACTCGCCTGCATGTCGACCCACACCGTGCCGGACGCGATGCAATCCAGCACGAACATGCCGCCGACCGCATGCACGGCATCCGACACCGCGCGCAGATACCCGTCGGGCAGCATCATCCCGGACGCGGTTTCGACGTGCGGCGCAAACACCAGATCCGGCTTGTGTTCGTTGATCGCGGCGACCACTTCGTCGATCGGCGCCGGCGCGTACGCGGCCTGCCGTCCCGCTTCGACCGGGCGCGCCTTCAGCACCGTCGTCTCGGACGGAATGCTGCCCATGTCGAAGATCTGCGACCAGCGGAAGCTGAACCAGCCGTTGCGGATGACGAGGCACTTCTTGTTGGTGGCGAACTGCCGCGCGACGGCTTCCATGCCGAACGTCCCGCTGCCGGGGACGATCACGACGGACTTCGCGTGGTAGACCTTCTTCAGCGTGCCGGAGATGTCGCGCATGACACCCTGAAAGCGCTGCGACATATGGTTGACCGAGCGATCGGTGTACACCACCGAATATTCGAGGAGCCCCTCGCGGTCAACATCGGGAAGTAATCCTGGCATGCTCGCCTCCGGTGAAAGATGAACGATGGAATCTGGGCGAGCAGTGTCCGTGATGCGATACCGCGCTGCACCCATGCAATTGCGTTATTTTCTCGACGAAAGCAGATTCTAACGAAGGCCGCGCGCCGCTTGGGGCCTATTTTTTCGGCCGCCCGGCGCAGGCGTGACGGAGCGCCGCCGGCCGACGCGCCGCGCTGCAACGGAGCCGCGGCGGGCCCCGGCTGAATCGCCCGCCCCGTGGCCGTCCGCGCCGATCGTTGCAGCGCACGACGCCCACGAAGCCCTGTTCCACGTACGGATAAATGGCACGTCCGGCGCATGCCGCCTACCATGTCGGCTCCCCCTTCACGACAGAGTCTTCGATGATCCCCAACCGAGCATCATCACAGCAGCCGTCGGCCGATCCCGCGCTTGCCGAGCGCGTCGATGCGGTACTGTCCCGCCAACTCGAATTGCAACGCCTCGTCGGCGTGGTCGTCCTGGTCGCACGCGACGGCGAGCTCGTCTATCGCCGCGCGGCCGGTTTCGCCGACCGAGAAGCACGCACGCCGATGCGGGAGGACACGCTGTTCAGTCTCGCGTCGGTGACGAAACCGATCGTCGCGGCGGCCGCCATGGCGCTCGTTGCCCGGCACGAGCTGTCGCTCGACGACGACGTCACGAAGTGGCTGCCCGAGTTCCGCCCGGCGCTGCGTGACGGCAGCGTGCCGGTGATCAAGGTGCGCCACCTGCTCACGCATTCGGCCGGCCTCGGCTATCGCTACGCGGAAGCCGACGCGGCCGGCCCGTATGCACGCGCGGGCGTCTCCGACGGGCTCGATGGCGCATCGATCACGCTCGCCGAAAACATGCGCAGGATCGCGAGCGTGCCGTTGCAGTACACACCCGGCACCGGCTGGAACTATTCGCTCTCCATCGACGTGGTCGGCGCGGTGATCGAGGCCGTCACCGGACAACCGCTCGCCGATGCGGTCGATGTGCTGGTGCTCCGCCCGCTCGGCACGCGCGACACGGGATTCGTCGCACGCGACGCCGCGCGGCTCGCGACGCCTTACGTCAACGACACGCCGCAGCCGCACCGGCTCGCCGAGAACGAAGCCGTCCCCATCTACGAAGGCTCCGTCGGCGTGACGTATTCGCCGTCGCGCGCCCTCGACGAGGAGGCGTTCGCATCGGGCGGCGCCGGGATGGTCGGCACCGCCGGTGACGTGCTGAACGTACTGGACACGCTGCGGGCGGGTGGCGGCGCCATTCTGCCGGCCGAGCTGGTCGACGAGATGGGCCGCATCCACACCGGCAACCTCGCGTTGCCCGACCTGCCCGGCGCGGGTTACGGGATCGGGTTCTCCGTGTTGCGCGACCCGCGCGCGGCGCTGTCGCCGGAGTCGCCGGGCACGTGGCGCTGGGGCGGCGTCTACGGTCATTCGTGGTTCGTCGATCGCGCACGCGGGCTCACCGTCGTGTCGCTGTCGAACACGCTCTACGAAGGGATGAACGGCCCGTACACGCTCGATCTGCGCGACGCGGTCTACGGCGTCGGCTGACACGCGCCCTGTCATTGCACGCGCAACAAAAAAGGCCCGACACGGTCGGGCCAATGAGGTGAGACACAAGGAGAATCCCGCCCATCACACCGGGCGGGTCACGCCGCGCTACACGACGTTCTTTTCGACGATCGGCCGGTTCTCCAGCACGCGCGCCCAGCCGAGCGTCGACAGGTCGAGCGTGTCGTAACGCCCGCCCAGAATGAGTTCACTGACACCGCGCCCCGTCGCCGGCCCCTGCTGCAGCCCGTGGCCGCTGTAGCCGTTCGCGAACACGACGTTGTCGAGTTCCGGGTGATACCCGATGATCGCGTTGTGGTCGAACACGTTGTACTCGTAGTACCCCGACCAGCAGTTCTCCACGCGCAGCGCTTCGAACTCAGGCACGCGGTTCGCAAGCGTCGGCCAGATCACCTCGTCGAACAGGTCGTGGTCGACTTCGTCGAGCGGCAGGTCGTCCGGGTCGCGATCCGGGCTCGGCGACGTCCCGCAGATATACGTGCGCCCTTCCGGCCGGAAATACACGCCGGTCGGATCGATCAGCAGCGGGCAATCCGTGAGCTTCGCCGGCGACGACACGTTGAAGATGCTGCGGCGCCGCGCATACACGGGGATGTCGATGCCCATCATCGACGACAGCGTGCGCGTCCACGCGCCGGCCGCGTTCACGAGCGTGTCGCACGCATAGCGTTCGCCGTCGGCCGTGACCACGTGCGTCACCTTGCGGCCGTCGCGCACCACGTCCTTCACGTCGGACGGCACATAGCGCGCACCGAGCGCCTGCGCCTTCTTGCGCAGCGCCTGCACGAGCCCGTAGCCGTCGAACCAGCCTTCGCCGCTCACGCCATACGCACCCGACACGAGATCGTCGACGTTCAGCCACGGAAACTTCGCGCGCAGCGCATCGCGATCCATCAGCCGGATATCCGCGCCGAGGCTCGTCTGCAGCGCATGGTTCTCGCGCAGCGTCTCGTCGCCCGCCGGCGTCGCGAGAAACAGGTAGCCGCCTTCGTGCAGGTCGATCGACGGCTGGTGGCCGTCCACTTCGAGGCGCTCGCCGATCGTGCGCAGGAAGTCGATGCCGAACAGCGACATCTCGATCGACAGCGGCGTCGAGAACTGCTGGCGAATCGACGCGGCCGACAACGCCGACGACGAGCGCGCATAGGTGGGGTCGCGCTCGATCACGGTCACGGAAACCGTGGGATCGGTGGCGCGCAGGAAATAGGCGATCGAGCTGCCGATCACACCACCGCCGACGATGACGACTTGAGAACTCACGACTGACTCCAGTTGCACAGATGGGGCGCGGCCAGCCGGCCCCGCCCGTGGGTTGTTCGTGCCGCGTCACGCGCGGCGTCGCGCGGGCAGACTCGTGCGGCTGCCACACCGGCGTGCGCTGCGATCGTCACCGATCGCTGATGGCATTTCAGCACGTCCGGCAGCGCCGCGAAAGTCCGCGCGCGCGGGTGGCGTTCAATCCGCCGATTTCGTCGTGACGGGCTGCCACGCGGCGTTCTTCACCTCATACAGCGTCGAGCTCGGGTTCTTCAGGTCGCCCGTGTTCGTGAACGCGATCGTGCCCGTGATGCCGTCGTAGCGCGTGCCCTTCAGCGCGCCGTTGAAATCGGCCGGCTTCGTCGAGTTCGCCTTCTGCATCGCGTTGATCGCGATCCACGTCGCGTCGTACGCGAACGGCGCGTACGCGAGCATGTCGATGCCGTACTTCTGCTTGAATTTCGTTTCGAATTCCTTGCCCTTCGCGAGGCGCGCCAGCGGCTGCCCGTATTCCCACACGGACGCGCCTTCCGCCGCATTGCCGGCCAGCTTGATGAAGTTCGCGTTCATCACGCCGCCGCCCGCGAGGAACTGCGCGCGGATGCCGAGCTGGCGCATGCGCTTCACGAGCATCGCGGCCTGTGCGTCGAGCCCGCCGAAGAACACGAGATCGGCGTTGGTGCTCTTGATCTTCGTGAGCTGCGCGCTGAAGTCCACCGCCTTGTCGTTCGTGAATTCGCGCGCGACGATCGTGCCGCCGTTCGCCTTCACCGACTTCTCGAATTCGTCGGCTTCGCCCTGGCCGAATGCGGTGCGATCGTCGATGATCGCGATGCGCTTCGCCTTGGTCACGCTCGCCGCATACGCGCCTGCGTTGCCGGCGTTCTGCGTGTCGGTCGCGATCACGCGGTACACGGTGCCGAGCCCGGCGCGCGTGATGTCGGGATTGGTCGCCGACGGCGTGATCATCGGAATGCCGGCCTTCGCGTAGATCTTCGACGCGGGCAGCGTCGTGCCCGAGTTGAAGTGGCCGATCACGACGGCCACCTGCGCATCGGCGAGCTGCTGCGCGGCCTGCACGCCGGTGCGCGGATCGCTCTGGTCGTCCTGCGACGCGACGACGAACTTCACGGGCTTGCCGCCCACCGTCGTATGCGCGGCATTCGCTTCGTCGACGGCCATGCGCACACCGTTCTCGATGTCCTTGCCGTAGGCGGCGCCGCCGCCCGTCAGCGGGCCGGCCACACCGACCTTGACGACCGTCTCCTGCGCGTGAGCCGCGCCGGTCTGGAGCGCGAGGATCGCGGCGGTCAATGCGACGCCGGAAAGCGAACGAATGCGGAACGTCATGACAATCCTTGTTCTGGGGGCCGGGATGCGACGCGCGAATCGCCGCGCGTCGGCAACCTCCCGCGTGCCGGTCATGTCGTCCGCCTGCGGCGCGTCATGCAACGCCCTTGCCAGCCGGTCGATCGCCGCGGCTCCGTCTCCGAAGAGCCTTTCATCGCGAAAGAGGTGAATGGATTGTGGATAGCCAATACCCGTGCAGCAAACGAAATATCGGAACTATGTTGTGAGGATTTGTCATCAAGTGCCGCGTTCGCGGGCGGCCCGCGGCCCACGCGACGGTGGGCCGCGGGTAAATCGCTACCGTGGAATGCCGCGCCGGCGCCCGGCCCTCAAGGCCGGCCGCGGTCATGCCGGCGGCGCATCATCGTTGCGATGACGGCCCGGCCGGCCATCGCGACGCCCGCGGGCGCCGCGTCATCGGTCAGTGCCGATCGGTACCCGTCTGCTTGCGCACCGCATCCGCCGCCTCGCCGGCCTGCTCCTGCATCTTGCCGGCTTCTTGTTCAGCGACGCCTTCCGCTTCCGTCTCGCGGTCGCCCGTGACCTTGCCGAGCGCTTCCTTGACCGAACCCCTGACCTGCTTGAGCTTGCCTTCGATGCGATTCCTGTCCATGGTCGTCTCCTGCGATGGTGGGGGGAGAGCCGGCGGCGTGACGGCCTGCGCCGCACCGCCGAGTGGACAGGATCGCAAGCGCAGGCCGCGCGCGGCAGATGCGGATGCACCAGCGCGCATGGTGCATTCGTACCGACGGCGTCAGTCCTTGTCCTTCGCGCCGCCCTTCTCGCCACGCGCGCCATTCGCATCGGCCGCGCCGACGATCCCGCGTTCGCGCGCCCACACGATCGCCTCGCCGCGGCTGTGCACGTCGAGCTTCCCGTAGATCGTCGCGACGTGATTGCGCACGGTGTTCGGCGCAAGCCCGAGGCGGCCGGCGATCTCCTTGTCGGCCAGGCCATGGCACAGCAGGTCGAATACGTCGCGCTCGCGTGCGGTCAGGTCCGACAGCTGGGCGCCCGCATCCGGCGCATTCGCGCGCCGCACGTTCGCGAGCTTCTCGATCAGCGTACGGCTGAACCACGACGCATCCTGCATCGCCGTCTCGATCGCGTAGACGAGCTCCATCTCCGTGCGCTTGCGGTCGCTGATGTCGAGCAGCGCGACGAGCAGGCAGTCGCGCCCGTGAATCGCGACGGGATCGGCCGACACGACGCAATCGCGCACGTCGCCTTCGCGCGTGCGGATCTGCACGTCGGCGTTGCGCACGCTGCCGTCGCGCGCGAGCTGGCCTTCGATGCGCTGCCATGCGCCGCGCTCGGCCCATAGCCCGATCTCGTCCGCGGATTTGCCGAGCAGGTCGTCCTGCGCATGGCCCGTCATCGCGGCGAACGCGTCGTTCACGTCGAGCAATTCGAAGCGGTCGGCCGTGACGATCGCGGTGGGGACCGGCGCCATCCGGAACGCCGTCGCGAAGCGTTCCTCGCTCTGCCGCAGCGCGCGCTCGGCCTGCTTGCGCGGCTCGAGATCCATGAACGTGAACAGCATGCACGCCTCGTCGTTCATGTCGATCGGCTGCCCGGCGACCACCACGGCCTTCGTGCTGCCGTCCGCGCGCTTCAGCACGGCCTCCATCTGCGGGATCGTCGCGCCTTCGCCGAGCCGCTCGATCGCGAGGTCGCGCCGGTCGGCCTGGTCGAGCACGTCGATCTCGTACACCGAGCGGCCGAGCACGTCGTCACGCGCGTGGCCGGTCAGGTCCAGAAAGCCCTGGTTGACCTTCACGTAGCGCAGGTCGTCGAGCCGGCAGATCACGGCCGGCGCAGGGTTCGCGTTGAAAGTGCGCTCGAAGCGTTCCTCGGCGCTCGCCCATTCGGTCGCGTCGTGCAGCACGAGCGCGAGACAGTCGGGCTCGCCGGCCGCGTTCGTCAGCACGAGGCTGCGGATGCGGTGGACCCAGCTCACGGTTTCGTCGGCGGCCGATTCCACTTCGACCGTCACGTCGCTGAACTCTTCTCCCGCGATCACGCGATCCATCGGATAGTGGCCGTCGCGCACCGGATGGTTGTTCCGGTAACGCAGCCGGAAGCGCTCGCGGTAATCGGTGACGGTCGCACCGAGCGCCTTCAGCTCGGTCACGCCGTGCATCGCGAGCGCGGCTTCGTTCGCCCAGACGATCCGCTGGTCGGGCTCGACCAGGATCACGCCCTCGGTGAGCCCCGCGATGATCTGGTGCAGCTGGCGCCGGTCGGTATGCGACTTCAGCGCCTGTTCGTTTACCTGTTCGTTCATCGAATGGTTGTCCCTGTCGTCAGCATGACTGCCGGCCCGGTTGCCGCTTCGTCGATACCACGCGCCGGCCGGCGCGTGCGGCGATGATCGCGTGCCGCACCGGTGCACGACAGACGCGGATGCACTATTCGTCATAGTACATGCGCACGGCCTGCCCCATCGTGCGGTGTCCCGCCTTTCCCCGAGGCATCCACTGCGCCTGCTTCCCGCACGTCCCGTGCCGACAGGCGCACCACCTCCCCCTTCTCGCCGCCCCGTGCAAACGCACTAGCCGATCAGGTGAATTTGCGCGATGTCGACGCCCGTTTGCATCGGTACGCTGGTACTGCATCGGCGCTCATGCGCTGCCTTCCGAACCGCAGAGGAGAAGCACGATGAAGCTGCATCAGACACCCGATCCGACGCGGCCCGAACCGGCCCCGGACAATCCGCCCGAACCGCCGCCCGGCACCGATCCGCCGGTGCCGCTGCCGCCCGACGTGCCGCGCCCGGACATGCCGCCGCGCGAGCCCGGCTACGACACGCCGATCGCCGGTTGATCCGGGCACGCGCCGTGCTCGGCAGTCAATCCATTCACCACGCCAATCGAAGGAGAACATCAATGAACAAGACCTCGCACCTTTCGACGCTGCTCGCCGCCAGCGCGGCTTTCCTGCTGTGCGCCGCACCGCTCACGAATGCGCAGGCGCAAGCCTCGTCCACCGACAGCGGCATGACGGCCGAATCGAACCAGCCCGTCACCGACACGTGGATCACCACCAAGGTGAAGGGTGAGCTCGCGACCACGGACGGCGTGAAGAGCACTGACATCAGCGTGAAGACGGTCGACGGTGTCGTCACGCTCACCGGCGTGCTGCCGACCAAGGTCGCCGTGAAGAAGGCTGTCGCCGTGACACGCGCGATCAAGGGCGTGAAGCACGTCGACGCATCCGGCCTGAAGGCGAAGGCCTGACCTCCCGGCGCGGCACGCCGCCGCGCCTTTTATCCCTGCATGACAAGGAGCACATGATGAACGAGGACAAGATCAAGGGTCAGTGGAAACAGCTCTCGGGCAAGCTGAAGGCCAAGTGGGGCAAGTTGACCGATGACGACCTGAAGGTGGCCGACGGCAATCGCGAGTATCTGGCCGGCAAGATCCAGGAGCGCTACGGCATCGCACGCGATGAAGCCGAGAAGCAGTTGAAGGATTTCGACCGCGAGCTGTAACGCGATAGCGCGTCGATCGCGCTTCAATGCAACCGCCGCGGCGCCCACGGCGTCGCGGCCACCAGGACAACGACATGGGCAAATACCTGATCGCCTGGCTGCTCGGCGTGCCGGTCGGGCTGCTGGTGCTGTTCTTTCTGATCACGCACGTCTTCTGAGCGTGCCCGTTCGATCGGAGTCGATCAAAACAACTCGTTTTTCAGGGAGATAAACAATGAAATTGCTTTCGATCTCGGTCGCCTGCATCGCCTTGATGACCGCTTCGATCCCGGGATTTGCAGCAGGATGCCTGAAGGGCGCGGCCGTGGGCGGGGTCGCCGGCCACGTCGCGGGGCACCACGGAGCAATGGGTGCCGCCGCGGGTTGCGCGATCGGCCACCACCACGCGGCAAAGAAAGCCAAGGCGGCAAGCGCCGCAACGGCCGCGTCGCAATGAACGCGTCACGACGGGCCCGGTGGACGTTCGCCGGAACCGCCGGTGTTGCGCCGCGCGCCGGAGGCCGCAGGTGAAAGCGTGACCGCCGGATTTACAATAATTTCGCCAGTCCAGAGGGAAAATCGTTCATGGATATGCATGGCTTGATCATATGGCTGGTCATCGGCGCCATCGCCGGCTGGCTGGCGGGCGTGCTCGTCAAGGGCGGTGGTTTCGGCCTGCTCATCGACATCGTCGTCGGGATTCTGGGCGCGGTGATCGGCGGCTGGCTCGCCGGATTGCTCGGTATCGGCATCAGCGGGATTCTCGGCTCGATCGTCATCGCGCTCATCGGTGCAGTGATCCTGTTGCTCGTGATCCGCCTGTTCAATCGCGCAACGTGACAGGTCATCGAGCGCGCGGGCGAAGCGCCCCGTCAAAAAACTTCACAATGACAGGTTCGACGCCATGACGGACGAGCCCGGTGTTCGACACCGGGCTCGCGACACTTAGTGCCCCTTGTAGAGTTCGAGCAACTGGCTCTGCAAGGCCATCATGTCCTTGTCGTGCTGCATCTGCAGCTTCGCCATCGCTTCGTTGTGCTGCATTTCCATCGCCATCATTTTCTGCTGGATACCGATGGCCTGAGTACGCTGCTCGGGCGTGAGCTTGTCCATCATCATCATGGTCCAGTCGCTGGTATGCGACGTGTAGGTGCCGCTGCGACCAATGCCGCCACCGTCTGCCTGTGCCGCACCCGCAACGAGCAGGAACGGAAGGGCGCCACACAGCATGAGCTTGCGAATCGGGTTCATCCGGGTTCTCCTGTCAAGAAAGGACGTCGGGAAGCGCCCGTGTCGCATGCACGGGTTTCCTGAGCGTGTGTCATGAACTGCCAGCTGACCTCAAGGCCTCGTCCAATCCATCGACCCGATGATCGAAAGGCGTCTCCGTGACACGTGCTACGACGAATCGGCCGATGAATGATGGTTCGACTGGCGAGACGTTTGTCGTCCCATACCGGCGGATATGACACGGCTCGATGAGATTTTCTCGGGCGCTTGATCCCGCGCGTCCGGCCGTGGCGTCCATGACGGCCCATCCCCGAAATGGCAAACGCCCCGCATTCGCAGGGCGCTTCATGCCGCGGTTCGTGCGTGCGCCGGCCAACCGTCTCGGCCGGCGCAGCCCCCGCTTTCCTTTCGTTACTTCGCCGCGTTCGCCGTCATCTTGAAGATGCCCTGCGCGTTGCCCGCATCGAAACGCAGGTCGGTCACCCAGCGGCGCGCCGCCTGGTCGAACGTGCGCTTGCGCGTGATGAACTCGTAGAACGAACCCGGCACGTTGCGCTTCACCGTGCCGCCGTCGCGCGTGCGGAATTCGCGCTCGACGGTATCCGCGCGATACGCGGTCTGGAACACGCGGCCCGAGCGCGAGCGCTCGACTTCCGGCTTCATCGGCCGGCCCTTCGCCTTCTCGTCGTCGGACAGCTTGAACACGTCGGCGACGCGGTCGGTCGCGTGGTTGAACGCGTTGCCTTCGGTCGCGATCCACGCCATTTCCGCCGATTCCAGCAGCAGCGTTTCGTAGTCGAGTTCGTTCGGCAGGTCGTGCTGGCGCGCGAACGCGCCGACGATCTCCGGCAGCAGCGCGTGCGCGGCGTCCAGCGGCAGCCAGCCTTCGCGCTCGACCTCCCACAGCAGCGCGACGGCCGCCGGCGACAGCGGATCGCGCGACGTGCTGACGACGTTCGTCACGGCCTGCTGGAATTCCTTCGAGAAACGTTCCGGATGCAGCTCGCTGACGAAGAACTGCGCGATCTCGTCCGGTGCATCTTCATGCGCATACGCGCGGCCGGTCATGCCGAGCTTGTCGAGCGGGTAACGGCCGTTCAGGCGGAAGCCGAGCGGACGCAGGATGCGCGTGAACGCGGCCTCGCCCGGCGGCAGCGCGCCGGTGTGCGGCCAGCGCACCGTGCGCAGCGCGCCGTGATCGAAATAGACCGAGCCGCCGCTTTCGACCGCTTCGGCCGTGTACGCGCGGCCGTTCGCCGAACGCTCGAGCAGCCCTTCGAACAGCGCCATGTTCATCGCCTGCGCGATTTCCGCGCGCGTCACGACGCCGTCTTCCCATTCTTCGAGGATGGCCGGCATGTTCAGGGTCGAGAACAGGGCGTCGGTCTTCGCCTGTCCCAGCAGCTTCGTCAGCAAGCTCTCGATATTCGGATTGCGCATCAGGATTCTCGTCTCGGGGGACCGCCGGCAAACGTGCCGGCAACTCGTCGGCCGGCCGCCCCACGGGCGCCTGACCTTGCGTGGAGAGCATTATTCAAAGGGTTGCAGCCGGGCGTAAAGCGAGATTAAATTGATATGTGATGAGTTTTTGGAATTATCAGCCGCTCCCCTGCTCCGCGTTCCGCCTTGTGCCGTACGGGCCGTATCGTCAGACGAATCGAACATCATGCGCAAATTCAAGATCCCCAACATGGGCGCGCTCGTGGCTTTCGAAGCCGCCGCGCGCCACGAAAGCTTCACGCACGCGGCCAAGGAGCTGTTCCTGACCGAAAGCGCGGTATCGCGCCAGATCGCGACGCTGGAAGCGAGCCTCGGCGTGCGGCTGTTCGCCCGCGTGAAGCAGCGCGTCGTGCTGACGCGCGCCGGCAAGCTGTACGGCACGCAGGTGCGCCGCGCGCTGGAGGCGCTCGACCGCGACACGCTGTCGATCATCGCGCACGGCAGCGGCGGCGGCTACCTGGAGCTCGCGGTCCTGCCGACCTTCGCGTCGCACTGGCTGATCCCGCGCATCAAGAGCTTCTACGACCGCACGCCCGACGTGCGCGTGAACATGGGCAGCCGCACCGACCTGTTCTCGTTCGAGGACACGCACTTCGAGGCCGCGATCCACTACGGCAAGCCGACCTGGCCGGGCACGTCGTCCGACTACCTGTTCGGCGAGGAAGTCGTGCCGATCTGCTCGCCGGCGCTGCTCGACGGGCCCGTGCACGGCGTCGAGGACCTGCTCGCCTACCCGCTGCTGCACTCGACGACGCGCCCCGGCGCGTGGGCGCAGTGGTTCGAGACGCACGGCGTCGAGGACATCCGCACGATGCAGGGCGTGCGCTACGAACTGCACACGATGCTGATCAGCGCGGCCGCGGCCGGGCTCGGCATCGCGCTCGTGCCGAAGTTCTTCGTCGAGGAACAGTTGCAGCAGCTCGGGCTGGTGGTGCCGTGCGATGCGGCGACGGTCGGCGATTCCGCGTACTACCTCGTGTATCCGACGGAGTTCAGCCACAGCAAGCCGCTGGAGCTGTTTCGCGGCTGGCTGCTCGAGCAGGCGAGCGCGTATGCATCGCCGGATCCCGATGCGGATGGCGACGATCTGGAGGACGACGAGGACGTCGAGTAACGGCGCGGTCGCGCCGCCTCATGGCGCGGTGGCCTCGCACGCGTGTGGCGTCGGCCGGCTGGCCTTCATGACCTTCACCAGCCGCGCGTGATCGGGCTCCTCCAGCCCCGGGCACACGGTTTCCAGATCGCGAATCACGAGCGTCGCACGCCCGTCGAAGCGGCACACGCCTTCGGGTTGCGCCGCCGGCAGCCGCAGACTGCGCCGTGCATCGCGCTGGTTCGTGAACCGGATCACACCCGCTCGCTGCGAACGGTCCGGCAGGCGCCGCGCCGACGCGTCGTCCTCCTCGAACCACACGTCCTCCCCGCTCTCTTCGTCGCTGTAATCCACTACGTAACGGCCCGACAACGTGATCGCACGGCCGACGTACACCGAATGGCATTCGGGTTCGGCGTCGGCCGGGATCGTCTGCGCATGCGCCGCGGCCGCGCCGCAAGCCAGCCACAACACGGCGCACAGCACGCGGGCGCGGCCGGTCAGGTTCGACACATCAATCGATTGGCGGATCATGGGCAATGAGGGGCGGGGCATCGTGACGAAGCCCCGCATTGTCACCCGGCGCATGCATCGCGTGCATTACATGTGCCACTTCACCGTGGCGGTCAGCGTGCGCGGATCGCCGGGCATGTTGTACAGATCCGCATTGCCGTGCGCGGCGATGAAGTAGCGGCGATTGAACAGGTTGTCGAGCGTCAGCGTCACGTCGACCTTCTTGCTGCGATAGCCGGCGCCCAGGTTGAACACGGTGAACGACGGCAGCGTGACGAGATCGCTCGCCGACGTGTAGCGCGCCGACTGGAACTGCATGCCGGCCGCCGCGTAGAAGCCGTACGGCAGCTCGCGCTTCACCCACAGGTTCGCGCTGTGGCGCGGCATCAGCCCCGGCGTATTGCTCGACACGGCGACACCGGCCGCCGTCGATTGCGCCGAGCCGTCGACCGTTCCGTTCAGGTACGCGTAGCCCGCATACACCGACCACTTCGGCGCGATCTCGCCGGTAAAGCCCAGCTCCATCCCGTGCACGTGCTGCGTGCCGATCGGCAGCGCATAGCCGGGATTCGCCGGGTCGCCGATCTGCTGGTTGGTCTGGCGCATGTCGAACAGCGCGACGCTGGCCGTCGCCTTGCCGGCGAGGTCGAAGCGCGAGCCGAGTTCATACGCGGTGGTCTTCTGCGGCGCGAGCGCGGCGCCGTTCGAGAATGCGCCCGAGCTGATCAGCGTATCGGCCAGCGGCGAGAACGACTGGCTGAACGACCCGTACAGCGTCAGCCAGTCGAGCGGTTCGTAGATCAGGCCGACGCGCGGGCTCCACGCGTGATCGGTGCGGTCGAGGTTGACGTTCGACGACGTGTAGTCGTGGCGGATCTGGTTCAGGTAGTCGAAGCGCAGCCCCGCGAGCACTTTCCAGTGCTCGGTGAGCGAAATCAAATCCTGCGCGTACACCCCCGCGAGCCCGACGACGGTCGACGCGTTCGTCTTTGCCCGCGCGCCGGTCGGCACGCCGGGCAGCACCACCTGCTGCGGATTGAACAGATCGTAGGTCGCGACCTTCGACACGCTGTAGATCGTGTCGAACTTCTGCTGCTGCGACAGTTCGAGCCCGTAAAGCAGCTCGTGGCGCATGCCGAACAGCGACGTCTTCTGCGTGAGCTCGAACAGCCCGTCGATGCCGTGGTCGGTGCGCTGGCGCGTCGACTGGTCGAGCGTGACGACCGGGTGCGCGGCCGTCTTGATCGGCTCGTACGTCACGTAGTTCTTGCGTTCGAGCGAGAAGTCGTACGCGCGGATCGCGCCATGGAACGACAGCGAATCGTTGAAGCGATGATCGAGCGACACCGTCGCGCTCTTCGCGGAGACGTCGTTGTACGAGCTGTTCGCCGCGTCGGCCGAGCCGTAGAACGTGTTGATCGGCACGTCGACCGGCCGGCCGAGATACGCGGGCAGCCCCTGGTCGGACGTGCGGCGGTCGTGCAGGTAGTCGAATTCGACGTTCAGCACCGTATTGCTGTCGAGCTTGAACTGCGCGGACGGCGCGATCGCCTGGCGGTTGAGCTGGAACTGGTCGCGGAAGCTGTTCGAGTTCTCGGCCGCGCCGGTGATGCGGAAACGCGCCGCGTCGTTCGCATTCCAGCCGAGGTCGAATTCGCCGCGCCGCTCGCCGCGCGTGCCGAGCGTCACGCCCACGTCGCGCACCGGGTTCGCGTCCGGCCGCTTCAACACGCGATTCACGATGCCGCCCGCCGAGCCGCGCCCGTACAGCACGGCCGCCGGCCCCTTCAGCACTTCGACGTGATCGACGTTCGACAGGTCGCGATAGTAGAGCGCATCGTCGCGGATGCCGTCGACGTACTGGTCCGTGATGCTGTTGAAGCCGCGAATCGTGATCTGGTCGCGCTGGCCGTCGCCGACCGAGAAGCCGACGCCCGGCACGTTGCGCAGCGCATCCTGCATCGACGTCGCGTTCTGGTCCTCGATCACCGCGTGCGGCACGACGTTCACCGTCTGCGGGACGTCCATCAGCGACATGTCGGTCTTGGTGGCGGCACGCGAGCGGCCGCCGTCGTACGACGCATGCTCGGCGGTCGCCTTGACCGAGATCGCGGGCAAGGTCGCCGCGGCGTCGCTCGCCTGTGCGAAGGAGGTGCGTGCGCCGGCCAGCGACGTGGCGATCAGCAGCGCATGGCAAGCGCTCTTGTTGAGTTTCATCGTTGAAATAGAGGCTGAGGGAAAACGGTGAACGGAAACGCATCCGGCCCACGCGCGAACCACGCGGCGAATCGGGCTGGCGACAGCTTTTCCGTGAACAAGCAGCGGCGCGCAGGGATCGCCTCGTCGCGCCGACGGGCCGGTGAACGGCCGGCGGCGGGTGGCAGCCGGCCGGCAGGACCGGCACGAAAGCGGCCATGACGCTCCGTCACGGCTCGTAACGGAGCGAAATATTAAACGAGAATGATTCGTGTTTTTAGTTAATTTTTAACGTGTCGCCTGCCCGCAACGTGCATGCGCATGGCGCTCTGCATTCCTGACGAATACCCTTCCATTTAGCGCTTTTAAGCGACTCGACCGTAATAAAAACGAAAGAAATTCTTCGGCCGCATCAGGCGATGCCGGGCCAGGCAACAGGCGGGATTCGGGAGACGACGACGAAAGGACTGGAGAGGATCACGAAGCATCCGTCGAAGCAGACGGCGCATATTCGAAGTCCGGTGCGCGCCGGACCGGG
Source organism: Burkholderia sp. Se-20373 (assembly GCF_017104705.1). NCBI lineage: Bacteria > Pseudomonadati > Pseudomonadota > Betaproteobacteria > Burkholderiales > Burkholderiaceae > Burkholderia > Burkholderia sp. Se-20373. The sequence continues at coordinate 50,800 of NZ_JAAGPH010000037.1, forward strand.
CAACCCCGACCCGGCGCTCCGGGCAGCCGACCTCGCATCGGCAGCGCGGCGGACCTTCTTCCGTTTTTCACTACCTATGCTCTCAGGCTCACTTCATTTTTTTCTTCGCCGCGCCGGGCCATTATCCGCTGAAACCGGCCCGTTTGAAACGTTTGCGCGCGCTGTTGGCGGCTTATACCAAGGATTCGGAAACACTCTTTCCAAATGCTTTCAACGCATGTGGGACGATTCGGCAATTCTTGCATTCGCGCCGGCGTTCCTTTTTAATGGAACTGGTTCCAGTCGTTGAATCGGCCAGGGTCACGCGTGACGTGTCGTCGTCCGCGCGTCATGATGCCGATTCAGGATCGAGGATTTCCCGCTCAGGATTCGCATCGCCCGTCCTTCCCGGACACCCCGTCAAACGAGACCGTCATGCCCGATTCCGCCTCCCTGCAGCAGCTGTTTCCCGCCTTTCAGGACATCCCCGCCGAGTACCGGCTCGCTTCGCCGATTCACCAGCGCGTGTCGCTCGTCGACGGCGCGTTGCGGCCGTGGGACGGCGCGACCAAGACCGTGCTGTCGCCCGTGTGCGTGCGACAGGCGGACGGCAGCGTCGAGCAGGTCGAGATCGGCAGCTACCCGGTGATGGGCGAAACGGAAAGCGACGCGGCGCTCGACGCCGCGGTGCGCGCGTACGACGCCGGCCGCGGCGAGTGGCCGACGATGAAAGTCGAGCAGCGCATCGCGTGCATGCAGGACTTCATCAAGCGGATGGTCGCGCAGCGTGAGCGGGTGGTGAACCTGATCATGTGGGAAATCGGCAAGAGCCTCGCCGATTCGCAGAAGGAGTTCGACCGCACCGTCACGTACATGACGCAGACGATCGACGCGCTGAAGGAGCTCGACAACGCGAATTCGCGCTTCGTGATCGCCGAAGGCACGATCGGCCAGATCCGCCGCACGCCGCTCGGCGTCGTGCTGTGCATGGGCCCGTACAACTATCCGCTGAACGAGACGTTCGCGACGCTGATCCCCGCGCTGCTGATGGGCAACACCGTGGTGTTCAAGCCGCCCCAGTACGGCACGCTGCTGTTCGAGCCGCTGCTCGACGCGTTCCGCGATGCGTTCCCGAAAGGCGTGATCAACACGATCTATGCGCCGGGCGCGGTGGTCGTGCCGCACATGCTCGCGTCGGGCAAGATCAACGTGCTCGCGCTGATCGGGTCGAGCAAGGTGGCCGACCACCTGAAGAAGCAGCACCCGAAGTCGCACCGGCTGCGCGCGATCCTCGGCCTCGACGCGAAGAACGCGGCGATCGTGCTGCCCGACGCCGATCTCGACCTCACCGTGAAGGAATGCCTGCTCGGCGCGCTGTCGTTCAACGGCCAGCGCTGCACCGCGCTGAAGATGCTGCTCGTGCACCGCTCGATCGTCGACGAATTCCTGAAGCGCTTCACCGCCGCGCTCGAACAGCTGAAGATCGGCATGCCGTGGGAGAAAGGCGTCAGCATCACGCCGCTGCCGGGCATGCATCGCACGGCCTACATGACGGACGCGATCGACGACGCGAAGGCCAAGGGCGCGCAGGTCGTCAACCATTCGGGCGGCGAGTTCAGCAAGACGCTGTTCTATCCGGCCGTCGTGTACCCGGTGTCGGAAGGGATGAAGCTGTACCGCGAGGAACAGTTCGGGCCGATCATTCCGGTGGCGACGTTCGACGACGTGGACACCGCGCTCGACTACGTGACCACGTCGGATCACGGCCAGCAGGTCAGCATCTTCGGTTCCGATCCGGCGCAGATCGGCGCGCTGGTCGATCCGCTCGTGAACCAGGTGTGCCGCGTGAACATCAACTGCCAGTGCCAGCGCGGGCCGGACGTGTTCCCGTTCGCGGGCCGCAAGGATTCGGCGGAAGGCACGCTGTCGGTGAGCGACGCGCTGCGCGCGTTCTCGATCCGCTCGATGGTCGCGGCGAAGCAGACCGACAGCAGCAAGCAGCTGCTCGATTCGATCGTGTCGGATCACCACTCGAAGTTCATCAATACGGGCTTTATTTTCTGAAGCCGCTCTGATTCGGGTGCCCTCCGCCGCGCGTCAGTGCGGCGGAGTCGTCGGGTTGAGTGCGCGCCCCACCTCGTCCGCCTCCGATCAGATCGCACCAGGCCTCGCGCGCAGACTGTTCAGCAGTGTGTCCCATACTTGCAACGCGCCCGCTTCGTCCACCGGCGAGGTGGCCTTTTCCGGTGGCAAGTCGTCGCGCGCGGGCGCGCCCAGCAGCAGTTCGACCGATGTATGCGGCTGCTCCACCGTCGCGGGATTCCCCGGCGCGAGCAAGTAGAAGCGATAGACGGTGACCGCGCCATTCCTGAGCGCAAACAGCACCTCCTCCGCGTCCATGCCGGCGACCTGCCGTTTGCCTTGACGCAGGATGCTGTAGCGTCCCGGCATGCGATTGAGTGTCGCGCGCAGCGCGCGTAGATTGCGGGTGAGCGGTTGCTCCAGATCGACGTCCACCGCATCCCGCAGCTTGATCACAAGCAGCGCCAGGCGACCCGGCATCAACGCGAACGACTGGCTCACTTCTTCCGAGTAAGTTGAAGGGCCGGCGACGACCCCGCCATCGAAGCAAAAGCCGGATTCCGTCGGCACGGCCCAGTTATCGCGCACCTTGATACGGCGGTAGGTATCCTCATAGATGCTTTCGGCCCGGTCCAGCACATCCGCACCGATCAAGCTCGTCGTCCGGACGAGCGTGTGGTTCGCGAACAGATAGCCTTCCGTATCGAACGGCAAGGCGACAGCTTTCGCCACGGCATCGTTGAAGACGAAAACCCGCGAGTGTGGCACCGGAGAGAAGGCCTTTTCCAGCGACATGCGTCCCGTCTGCTCCTGCAGATCAACGGGATTCACCCGCTGTTTGGTACGCAGTTCCTTCTCGCGCGCCGCGACTTTGGCATCGTAGTCCTCCGCTGACACATCGTGCGTCGTCACCAGCTTTTCGCCGCGGTACTCGTAACGCTCGTCCGAGATCTCGCTCGAGACGGGCCGGTCGAACATCAGGCGACCGATGCACCACGGACGCAATTCCGATAACAACGGATTGTTCACCCCGGGTTCCACGGCATACGCAAACGAGCAGGCACACAGCCCCGTCAGCAAGAGCAGCGAACGAACAAAACGCGCCATCACGACCCTCCCCGCACATTGATATCTTTCATTGTCTGCACCCTGTTACCGAGAAGCACCCGGCGTGTCCATGTTCGGCGTGAAGCAAGCCTCGACACCGAAGTCTTTCGTGACTATAGGCGAGCCCATGACTGGCGATCATCCGGGAGTCGGATTTCATCGGCGTGCTGCCGACCACGCTGCTCGATCTGTCGATCCACGAAAAGGCACTGGTGTCGCGGCAACCGCCGGTGCGCATGCCCGCGCGGCCTTACTGCGTGATCTGGCATCAGCGTTGGGACAGCCATCCCGCGCACCGCTGGCTCCGGCAGACGATCGTGTCGCTGTTCACGCGTCCGGCGGAGCAGCCGGGCGACGCCGTGCGTTCGCCCAAGCGACGCGCCACCCGCCAGAGCTAGACGCGCGGGCCTGCCGCGTCAGACGTTCGACACCAGCAGCCTGATCCCCGCCACGCCGAACACGACGGCAAGACACGCTTCCATCGCACGCCGGCCGCGCACGTACAGCCGGCGCGCACCGTCCATCGAGAACACGAGCGCATAGCCGCCGAACACCAGGCACCCGATCACGATGCAGCCCGGCACGACGGCACCGTGCGACGCGCTCGCGCCGTTCGACGACAGCGCGACGATCGACACCCACACGAGGATCGCTTTCGGATTGGTCAGGTGCAGCATCGCGCCGCGCACGTAGAAGCGCGACAGCCGCTGCTCGCCCGCCGCGTTCGTCGACGCCGCCGCGTTGCCCGACCACGCCGTGCGTCCCGACTTGAACGCGAGCCACAGCAGGTACAGCCCGCCGAACAGCTTGATCGCGACCAGCAGCTTCGACCACGCGAGCAGCGCGGCCGACACGCCGAGCGCCGCCACCGTCGCCCAGCACATCGACCCGGAAATGACGCCGAGCGCGAACGCGAGCGCCGCCTTGCGGCCCTGGTTCGCGGCGACCGACATGATCGCGAGATTGCTCGGCCCGGGGCTGGCCGTCCCGATGAAGTAGGCCGTGTAGGCCAGCAGCAGGTTGGCCGAGAAGAAGGCGTGGACGCTCATGTCGAACCTCGCAGGGATGATCGGGGCATTGTTGGCAAACGCGCGCCGTCTGCCCATGGACAATTGGCCGACAATTCGCTGGGCCAGTTGGACGGGGCGCGCAACCGGATCGCCACGGGTAAATCCGTCTCGGATTTGAAACACCCGGCACATTCGCCGGCGGCTTTCGCCGAGCATGGCGGACGCCCTGTCCCAACGCTTCCGCCGGCCCGAACGCTTGACAGGCGCAGGCGGCACGCGCGGGCCGGCCCGTTTCGTCAGACGGCCGGGGAACGCGCTACGCAATTTATCCCGGCGTTACGTTACATCCGTGAAGCATTTCGCCTCGGCGAACCGCTCCGCGTACTCGATATGCATCGCGCCGCGCCGGTAGACCGCCTCCTCGGCCCCCTCCACCCCCCAGTACCGGCGGGACTCGCGGCCCTCATCGCCTCGCGGCTCAACAATACTCAACAATCGTCTCGCGCCGCTGGTACGAAACCTGCATCCCGTTCGGGTAACCGCCGCGCCGATCACCGCGCGGACACGAACCCACCGTCGGGCGCATCCAGCGGACACGCCCGAACGATCCGAGCAAGTAACGAGGCCCTTCATGGATGCACTGCCCAATTCGTCCGACACGTCGTTCCAGCTCTTTCTCGCGAAGGTGCTCGAACAGCCGTTGCCCGACTGGACCGAAAAGCAGCAGATGGAACTCGAGATGGCACGCTCGTTGTCCACCGAAATGGTTCACCTCGCCGAGGACATGCGCGGCCGCACGCCCGATCTCGCGCGCTGCCTCGTGCTGCTCCGCTACGCGAAAGTGCTCGACTTCATGCTGACGTCGCTCGCCGCGCACCGCGACATTCATCCGCAGACGCTGCGCACGCTGTTCCGGCTCGCGAACCTGAAAGTCGACGATGCGTATCCGGCCTGAGCCGGCGCACTGCATCGGCCGCCGCGGGCGTCACGCACGGCCGCGGCAGCCTTTCCCGATGCGCGGCACGCGCATGCCCGACGATCTCGCCGCATGATTCCCAGGAACCGGCCATCCCGACAGGCCGGCGCACTCGGCGTGTTCGTGAAACGCAACGGCCGCGACGTCGAGCGGACGATGCGGCGCGTGTCGGCGGCCGACCTGTCCGATCGGATGGCCGACGATGACGGCAGCATCGACGACGCCGAAGCCGAAGCCGGTTTCGCCGATGCGAGACGCACGCCGTGACCGCTGTCGACTTCGACCGAATCTGGCCGGCCATCTGCGAAACTCCTGCCTGGTCCGTGACGAAAGGCCAGGGCAGCTTTCTCACGTTCGAATTCGGGCAACCCGCGCTGCATGTCAGGGAGCCGCTCGCCGGCTCGCCCGGCCTGTCCGCGACGGCACGGGACAGGCTCGCGTCGCGGCACGTGACGGTGGCCGGCAGCGGGCACCTGTGGATCTGCTACTGCCATTGGTCGATCGCGCTCGACGGTCACGAGCTCGCGCACAGCGAGTCCCGATCCGGCGACATCGCGGCCGCCGCGCAACGGCTCGACGGGCAGATCCTGCAGTCGGTCGCGCCCTGCGCCCAGCCGGGTTCGTGGGCGTTCGATTTCGACCTCGGCGGCAAGCTGACGACCTGGCCGTACGGCGACGATCCGGCCGACGAACAGTGGCATCTGTACGACCGGCGCTCGGGCAACGTGCTGACCGCCCGCGCGGACGGCACCTGGTCGTATGGCCCGGCGAACCCGCCGCCCGGCAGCGGATCGTTCGGTTCCGAATAGCCGCCCGCGTGCTTTCGTCCGCGCCCGGCAGCACGCCGGGCTGATGCCGTGCATCAGCGTGGCGGACGGCCCCGCCCCGCAAACGAAGGTACAATCGCGCGCCATGAACGCACTTCGCCGCTTCCTGCTCCGCCAAGGCGTCGCGCGACAGCTTCTGTGGGGGTTCCTCCTCGTGACGCTGCTGTCCCGCGCGCTGATGTCGGGCGCCGTGATGCTCGATCCGGACGGTCCGGATGCGGGCTCGGTGGTGCTGTGTTCGGGCCGCGGCCCGCTGATCGTCAACGTGGCCGCGCTGGCGGCCCGTTTCGATGCCGGCGCGCCGATCACACCGGCCAACGACGCGCACGCGCTCGCCGACGCGCTCAAGCATGACGGCCATGCCGACAATGCGACCTCGTCCGGCAGCGGCGACAGCCTGTGCGCATTCGGCGCCGCGCTGTTCACCGCGCTGGCGTCGTTCGTGCTGCTGGTGCTGCTGTTTCCCGCCGCCGCGCCACGGCGCTTCCGGATTCACGTCGACCGCATTCCTGTCGTGCGATCGATCTTCGACGATCGCCCACCCTCCCGCGCCCCTCCGCTGTCCTGCTGACGGTTCCGCCCCGCGGCTCGTGCACGTCGACGTGCGCGGGCCTGCATGCCGTTCGTCTCGCACGACCTGATTCAAGCGTTCACCCGCCTGCCCGCCTCGCGCGGGCGACGCCGTCATGCGCCGCTTCCGCGCATGGCGCCGCGCCGCCCGTTTCGTCGATGCCGGCAGGCGGGCGCAACGCGCGTTGACGCCTGCCGGCCCGTGCCGGCGCGGCCGCTCAACGAACCCGAGGAGCTGACACCATGTCGACCACCGTCGAACGGGCGATCTCGCCCGCCCAATCCGCCCACGCCGGCTACCGGACGCTCTGGCGCTGGCACTTCTATGCCGGCCTGTTCGTCATGCCGTTCCTGGTGGTCCTCGCGATCACCGGCACGCTCTATTGCTTCCAGCCGCAGATCGAGCCGCTGCTGTATCCGCACCGGCTCGTCGTCGAGCCGCGCGCCACGCCGCGGCTCGATGCCGACACGCTGCTCGCGAGCGCGCGCACCGCGATGCCGGCCGGCGCGACGCCGGTGTCCGTGCAGGTCTCGACCGCGCCGGACCGCAGCGCCGAATACGTGTTCCGGCTGCGCGACGGCAGCCGCGAGAGCGTGTACGTGAACCCGTACGACGGCAGCGTGCTCGGCACGCTGAGCGTCGAGAACCGCTTCATGCAGATCGACCGGATGCTGCATCGCAAGCTGCTGCTCGGCAAGACGGGCGAGTTGCTGATGGAGCTCGCCGCGTGCTGGACCTTCGTGATGATCGGCACCGGCATCGCGCTATGGTGGCCGCGCGGCGCGACGCGCGTCGGGCAGGCACTGCGCCCCGACCTGTCGCTGCGCGGCCGGCCGCTGTGGAAAAACCTCCACGCAACCGCCGGCATCTGGCTCGCGGCCGGCACGATCGCGTTCATCCTGACGGGGCTGCCGTGGTCGGGCTCGTGGGGCAAGAACTTCAAGGCGCTGGCCGCGACCGTGAACCTCGGCGCGCCGGAAGGCGCATGGGGCGGCGGGTCGGTACGCTCGACGCGCCCCGGTGCCGCCGCGGCGCCCGCACCTGCCCAGGCTGCCGCACCGTCCGGCCATCACCACGACGCCGGCGAGTCGATGCCGGGGATGGTGATGGACGACCTGCCGTTGCCGCAAACGCCGTGGGCGGTCGGCAACGTGCCCGTTCCGCATTCGCCGTCGGCGCCGACGCCGACGCCGGCACCGCTGCCGCTGGCCCGCGCGATCGCGATCGTCGCGGGCCTCGGCGTGACGAGCGGCTACACGCTCGCGCTGCCGTCCGGCACGGATGGCGTGTTCACCGCATCGTACTTCCCTGACGACCCGAAAGCCGAGCGCACGATCTACCTCGACCAGTACAGCGGGGCCGTGCTGAAGGACATCCGCTACGACGACTACGGCGCGGTATCGCGCGCCGTGTCGTACGGCACGTCGCTGCACATGGGCCGTTATTTCGGGCTTGCGAACCAGATCGTCTGCGCGGTGCTGTCGCTCGGGCTGGCCGCGATGGCCATCACGGGCGCCGTGATGTGGTGGAAGCGCCGCCCGGCTCGCAAGTTGGGCGCGCCGTCGCGCGAACGCGGCGCGCCGCCGATGCGCGGCTGGATCGCGGGGCTCGTGCTGCTCGGCATCGTCTTCCCGCTAATGGGCGCGACGATCGTCGCGGTCTGGTTGATCGACCGTCTGCTGTTCGGCCGTGCGGCACGCGCCGCGGCCTGATTCATCGCGCGCCGGCATACGCGGCGCGACGACGCGACAAGCCCGGGCCACCGCGTGGCTCGGGCTGTTCGCGCTCGTGCTCGCGCTCGTCGCGCCGCTGATCTCGCAACTGCGCGCGGCCGCACCCGATGACGGCCTGCCGGCCGCGCCGATCTGCTCGGCCACCGGCAGCACGCTCGTGGCGCACGCGCAATCGCAGGCGTCGCCCGATTCGTCGTCCGATTCTCCATCCGACAGGCATTTCGACCGCTGCGGCTATTGCGGCCTGCTCGCCGGCCATCCGCCGCTGCAGTCCGCGGTGTTTCTCTCCGCCATCCCGGCCGCGCGGCATGCGCCGCCCGCGCCGCC
>NZ_JAAGPH010000398.1:0-355 GCF_017104705.1 Burkholderia sp. Se-20373
ATGAATTGCTTCATAAACCTGACTTACTTTAGTGTGAGACTCTTGATACTTTCGCTATCTGATCCGAGGATCAGCTCGCTTTCATCAAGCGCCCACACTTATCGGCTGTTAATTTTTAAAGAGCATTTCTGCGAGGAACTTCGTGTTTCTCAGCAGCGCTGCGTTTTCAGCAGCAGAGAAGCGAGATTATGAACCGTGTTTCGCAGCTCGTCAACAACTTTTTAACATCATCGTTGCGACTGCGGGGCTCAACTTCCAGGCCAGTGGCGCGCTCCAGACTCCAGCACACCATCAACCCTGCTTCCCTTCTCCCGCGCCGCGTTTCCGTTAGCGCGAAAGAGGCGTGATTCTAAGC
>NZ_JAAGPH010000399.1:0-329 GCF_017104705.1 Burkholderia sp. Se-20373
GACCGCGCTGCCATCCGGGCACGCGGCGCACATCCGCGTCCATCAACCATGGAGCTCGCAGAAGTCATGTCCAGCGATCGATCCGACTCCCCGTCTGCCGAACCGTCGCGCGACGCCCCGTCGCCGCGCATCGCGGTCGGGTAGTAGATCGCCGCGAGCGCATACAGCACCGACTGGCCGCCGACCACGAACATCCCCGCCGCGAACGCTGCGGCCGCGAGCGACGCGAAACCGGGCGCGGCCGCGAGCGCGGCGAGCGACAGCACGATCCCGACATACATGCCGCCGACCACGCGCGACGCGCGCATCCGGTCGAGCGCCGCGCCGAT
>NZ_JAAGPH010000400.1:0-324 GCF_017104705.1 Burkholderia sp. Se-20373
GGCCGCGGACCGTCAGCCGGCGTGAATAGCCGACGGACGACGCGCCCAGCAGGTGGCCCTTCTCGAGGGTGAGCTGGTAACGTTTCGCGAGCTGGTCGGCGACTTCGCCGTCCACGAGCACGCCGATCCCGGTACTGACGAACACGACCTGCTGCGTCGTGAAACCGTCGCGGTGGATCGGCTCCGGCAGGCGATAGACCGCGGCGCCCAGCATCGATTCGTCCGGTTTCGGATCGGCCGCCTTGGCGATGTTGTAGATCGAGTCCATCAGGTCCGACGTGAACGGCGGCTTGCAAAGCGCGGCGTTGAAGATGTCGGGCTGAG
>NZ_JAAGPH010000401.1:0-322 GCF_017104705.1 Burkholderia sp. Se-20373
GACGAGCAGCACCAGCATCACGTCGATCAGCGGGGTCATGTTGATCTCCGCCATCGGCGCGGACGTCTTGTGGTGCTCGAGTCCGCCGAATGCCATGGTCGCTCCTTCAGGGCCGGTTCACGCGTCACAGCACGTGATCTTCGGAAGGTCGAGCCGGGTCGCATGCGTCATCAGCGGCGCGGTAATGATGAAGATGACGAGCAGCACCAGCATCACGTCGATCAGCGGGGTCATGTTGATCTCCGCCATCGGCGCGGACGTCTTGTGGTGCTCGAGTCCGCCGAATGCCATGGTCGCTCCTTCAGGGCCGGTTCACGCGTCA
>NZ_JAAGPH010000402.1:0-317 GCF_017104705.1 Burkholderia sp. Se-20373
CATCCCGAACAGGACCGTGAAACGACTCTACGCCGATGATAGTGCGGATTCCCGTGTGAAAGTAGGTAATCGTCAGGCTCCCTAAGCCAAGAACCCCCGCCCGAAAGGCGGGGGTTTTTGCATTTCGACGACGGAAATGCGCGACGCACCTGGTATCGAGCACACCTCTTGGTGACAGAAGGGCACTCCATTGACCTTACCCCGCCGAATACACCATTCGTAAGTTAGTGGGCTCGCCGTTTTTAGGTTGATGCAGTTGCCGGAATTGGTCCGGCGCCAGTTGCCCCAAGGCACTATGCGGGCGCACCGAGTTGTAG
>NZ_JAAGPH010000403.1:0-313 GCF_017104705.1 Burkholderia sp. Se-20373
CCATCCCGAACAGGACCGTGAAACGACTCTACGCCGATGATAGTGCGGATTCCCGTGTGAAAGTAGGTAATCGTCAGGCTCCCTAAGCCAAGAACCCCCGCCCGAAAGGCGGGGGTTTTTGCATTTCGGCAAAGGAAATGCATGGGGGAGTGGGATCGCCGGCGATGTTCTTTATTCCGAGATCCTGGAACCTGTCCGCATTTTTGTGGGCGAGGCGGTTGAACAGCACGTTATCCGCGCGCCTGCATAAATCGCTCTCCGAACAGGATAGCAAACTGGTTCATCGCTGATTTCCAGTCGAAGGCGGACCGCA
>NZ_JAAGPH010000404.1:0-292 GCF_017104705.1 Burkholderia sp. Se-20373
GCCCGGCGACGCCGGTCGTCGTGTCGACCTTCTCCGGCGGCGCGCCATGCGCGGCGATATGGTCGGCGAACGGCGCAAAACGCGCGAGCATCGGCGCGGCGAGCGGATCGGCGCGGTCGAGCATGCCCACGGCACCCGCCGAGAAGCCGCCGTGGCCGTCGTTCGGCCCGGCGACGCCGGTCGTCGTGTCGACCTTCTCCGGCGGCGCGCCATGCGCGGCGATATGGTCGGCGAACGGCGCAAAACGCGCGAGCATCGGCGCGGCGAGCGGATCGGCGCGGTCGAGCATGCC
>NZ_JAAGPH010000405.1:0-258 GCF_017104705.1 Burkholderia sp. Se-20373
CGCTGATCGTCACCGCGGGCCAGCAGGCACGCGCGATCCTGCCGTTCGACCCGTTCCTCGGCGCGACGCAGGCCGCCGAGCTGCCGAAGCCGTACGTGAAATGGAGCATCGAGCCTGCGCGTGCGCAGGACGTGCCGGCCGCGATCGCGCGTGCGTACCGCATCGCGATGCAGGAACCGCGCGGGCCCGTGTTCGTGTCGATCCCGGTCGACGACTGGGACCAGCCGGCCGAGCTGCTGCCGCGCCGCGACGTCAGCA
>NZ_JAAGPH010000406.1:0-257 GCF_017104705.1 Burkholderia sp. Se-20373
AGTGCGGATTCCCGTGTGAAAGTAGGTAATCGTCAGGCTCCCTAAGCCAAGAACCCCCGCCCGAAAGGCGGGGGTTTTTGCATTTCAGCGGCGGAAATGCATGGGGGAGCGGAGTGGACGGCCTGGCCATTGACCTTCCCCCTCTGAAGTATCCCACTGTAAAGTTAGTGGCAAGGCCGCAGGAGAAACCTTGTCATGAAGAAGTCGCGGTTCAGCGAAGAGCAGATTATCGGGGTGCTGAAGGAAGCCGATGCCGG
>NZ_JAAGPH010000407.1:0-253 GCF_017104705.1 Burkholderia sp. Se-20373
GCAGTTCAGGCAGCGGCCCTCGGGCCGCTGCCTGACGCGCTACAGTTTGTCTCTTTTTCTTCATCGGCATATCCATGGCCTTTACACCTCATGATATGCCTCGCCCACGAAATCACGGATAGGTCCCTCGATGTGCGCGTTTTCCACCGGCTTACCTGGACGGATGAACTGCAGCTTGACGCCATGTTCGTGCGCCCATGCATCGAGCGCCTTGCTGACGAACTCTGGCCCGTTGTCGACCTGAATCAGATTA
>NZ_JAAGPH010000038.1:0-58755 GCF_017104705.1 Burkholderia sp. Se-20373
ACGGATGCGTCTTGTAGCGCTGGAATTCCTCGAACGGCGACAGGTACGGGTTCGTGTAGCCGAGGCCCACCACGAAGCCGACCACGACCTGGTTGTTGTCCATGTGATACAGGAACGAGCCGCCGTACGTATCCGACTTCAGCGGCCAGCCGGCCGTGTGGATCACGAGGCCCGGCTTGTGCTTGGCCGGATCGATCTCCCACAGCTCCTTGATGCCGATCCCGTAGGCCTGCGGATCCGCGTTCGCGTCGAGCTTGAACTTCGAGATCAGCTGGCGGCCAAGGTGACCGCGGCAGCCTTCGGCGAACAGCGTGTACTTCGCGTGCAGCTCCATGCCGAGCTGGAAGTTCTCGGTCGGCTCGCCGTCCTTGCCCACGCCCATGTTGCCGGTCGCGACACCCTTCACGGAGCCGTCGTCGTTATAGAGAATCTCGGCAGCGGGGAAGCCGGGGAAGATCTCGACGCCCAGCGCTTCGGCCTGTGCCCCAAGCCAGCGCGTGACGTTGCCCAGCGAAATCACGTAGTTGCCGTGGTTCTGGAAGTTGGCGGGCAGCGCCCAGTTGGGCGTCGTGACCGCGCTCTTCTCGGACAGGAACAGGAAGCGGTCTTCCGTCACCTCGACATCGAGCGGCGCGCCGCGTTCCTTCCAGTCAGGGAACAGTTCGTTGATCGCGCGCGGGTCCATCACCGCGCCCGACAGGATGTGCGCGCCGATCTCGGAACCCTTCTCGAGCACGCACACGCCGATCTCGGTGCCTTTCTCGGCGGCCAACTGCTTGAGCCGGATCGCCGCCGACAGCCCGGCGGGGCCGCCGCCGACGATCACGACGTCGTATTCCATCGATTCGCGCGGGCCATATTGCTCGATGAGGCTTGCGGGGGTCATTGGCGTTCCTCTAACCGTTAGAATGCTTTTATTCGGGAGCGTATTGTCTGCGAAACGAAACGCTTGCCGCAACAGCATGCGGCTAGATTAGCACGATCGTTCTATTTTGGTGCTAAGGTAATGCCGCTCGGGCTGCGCTGTCCGTAGCGGCGAAACGACATTGAAAGGGGAAGTGCAAATGGGTCGGTCGATCAATCTGGAAGGCAAGGTTGCGCTGGTCACGGGCGCGTCGAGCGGCCTTGGGCAGCGCTTTGCGCAGGTGCTGTCGCAGGCCGGTGCGAAGGTCGTGCTCGCGAGCCGTCGGGTCGAGCGCCTGAAGGAGCTGCGTGCCGAGATCGAGGCGGCGGGTGGCGCCGCGCACGTCGTGTCGCTCGACGTCACCGACGTCCAGAGCATCAAGGCGGCGGTCGCGCATGCGGAGACGGAAGCCGGTACGATCGACATCCTCGTGAACAATTCGGGCGTCTCGACGATGCAGAAGCTCGTCGACGTGACGCCGGCGGATTTCGAGTTCGTATTCGACACCAACACGCGCGGCGCGTTTTTCGTCGCGCAGGAAGTCGCGAAGCGGATGATCATGCGCGCGAACGGAAGCGGCAACGGCAAGCCGCCGTGCCGGATCATCAACATCGCATCGGTGGCCGGGTTGCGCGTGTTTCCGCAGATCGGGCTGTTCGCGATGAGCAAGGCCGCGGTCGTGCAGATGACGCGCGCGATGGCGCTCGAGTGGGGGCGCCACGGGATCAACGTCAACGCGATCTGTCCGGGCTATATCGATACCGAAATCAATCATTATCTGTGGGAAACCGAGCAGGGCCAGAAGCTGCAGTCGATACTGCCGCGCCGGCGCGTCGGCAAGCCGCAGGATCTCGACGGGCTGTTGTTGCTGCTCGCGGCCGACGAGTCGCAGTTCATCAATGGCTCGATTATCTCCGCCGACGACGGCTTCGGCCTCGCCTGAGCGGACGACATACAGCCACAAAGAAGACTGCAATGAGTGATTATTCCCCCGTTTTTGAGATGTCGATGCCGATCCGCTGGGGCGACATGGACGCGTTCGGCCATGTGAACAACACGGTCTATTTCCGCTACATGGAGCAGGCACGGATCTCGTGGTTCGAGGAACTCGGCATTGCCGGCGGCAACGGCGAGGGGCAGGGGCCCGTCATCGTCACGGCGTCGATGGAATTTCTCAAGCAGCTGCACTATCCGGGCGACGTGATCGCGAAGATGTCGGCTGCGAAACCCGGCCGCAGCAGCTTCGACACGGGTTTCGAGCTGACGCGCGCCGACGATCCGCAGCATGTTTATGCGCGCGGCAATGCACGCTGCGTGTGGGTCGACTACGCGCTCGGCAAGTCGGTGCCGCTGCCACAGTTGCTGCGCGACACGATCGAGCGCGCGCTCGCGGCGAAGGTCGGCTGAGCGTCGAGTCGGCGAGTCCGGGCCGGCACAAGGTCGCCGGGGCGGCACGCCATACCCGTTGTTTCCCGAATCGGCCGCCCTGTGCGGCCGATTGTCATCCGGGCGCCGTCACTCACTGCCCGAGCAGGCGCTGCAGCAGCTCCGGCGTATTGTTGGTCCCGTACTTGCGCATCAGCCGTGCGCGGTAGATGTCGACCGTGCGCGAGCTGATGTCGAGCACGCGCCCGATCTGCTTGCTGGTCTTGCCGGTCGCGAGTTGCGCGGCGATCTCTCGCTCGCGCGGGGTCAGTTCGACGGCGACCCGGCGCGTCGCGCTCAAGTCCTCGAAGGTCCACACGCCCGCCGCAAGCGGGGCGGTGCGGTCGATCGCGCGGCCGGTGACGTGGCACCAGAACAGCTCGCCGTCCGCCCGTTTCATGATTCTGTCATCCGAGTAGATGCCGTTCGCGGCCATCACGCGCGCGATGCGCTCGCCGATGCGCTGGAATTCGTCCGTCGACGGGTAGAGCACCTCGTACGATTTCCCGATCAGGTCGGCCCGTGCGCAGCGGAAGATCGACGCGAGTGCGTCGTTGCAGTCCTCGATCACGCGGTCGCGCGACAGCACGAGGCCGAGCGGCGCGAGGTGGAAGGCAGTCTGGTAATCGAGAGCGGGCATGGCGCGGGCAAGCGGAGGCAAACGCTTATGTATTTTTGCGTATTGTGCCGCATCCGCGCCGCATCGTACCCTTTCAGGCATCTCGTGGCGGTTTGCCGCGGTATAAAAACAGCGCGCCTCGACGCAGGCATCGCCGTGCATGCATAGAATGATGCGGCGGGCTTGCGGGCCACGTGGGCGCGTGAACCGGTTTCGCTGGTTTCCATAGAGGAAGGGACAACTGATGAACAAAGTCTATCCAAGCGCGGCCGCCGCGCTGGAAGGGATCGTCCGCGACGGACAGACCTTCGCGGTGGGCGGCTTCGGCCTGTGCGGGATTCCCGAGGCGCTGATCGCGGCGTTGCGCGATACGGCCGTCAAGGGCATCACCTGCATCAGCAACAACGCGGGCGTCGACGGTTTCGGGCTCGGCCTGCTGCTGGAAACGCGCCAGATCAAGAAGATGATCTCGTCGTACGTCGGCGAGAACAAGGAGTTCGAGCGCCAGTACCTGGCCGGCGAACTCGAGCTCGAATTCACGCCGCAAGGCACGCTCGCCGAAAAGCTGCGCGCAGGCGGTGCGGGCATCCCGGCGTTCTTCACGAACACGGGCTACGGCACCGTGATCGCGGAAGGCAAGGAAACGCGCCAGTTCGGCGATCGCCACTACGTGCTCGAGCCGTCGCTGACGGCCGATGTCGCGCTCGTGAAGGCCTGGAAGGCCGACAAGTCGGGCAACCTGATCTTTCGCCGCACCGCGCGCAATTTCAACCCGATGTGCGCGATGGCCGGCAAGATCACCGTCGCCGAGGTCGAGGAGATCGTCGAGAACGGCGAGCTCGATCCGGACCACATCCACACGCCGGGGATTTTCGTGCAGCGCATCGTGCTGAACGCGACGCCCGAAAAACGCATCGAACAACGCGTCGTACGCGCGAAAGGAGACTGACATGGCCTGGAATCGTGACCAGATGGCCGCGCGCGCGGCGAAGGAATTGCAGGACGGCTTCTACGTGAACCTCGGCATCGGCTTGCCGACGCTCGTTGCGAACCACGTGCCGGAAGGTGTCGAGGTGTGGCTGCAGTCGGAGAACGGCCTGCTCGGCATCGGCCCGTCGCCGACCGAAGACGAAGTCGACGCCGATCTCATCAACGCCGGCAAGCAGACCGTCACGACGCTGCCGGGTTCGTCGATCTTCTCGTCGGCCGATTCGTTCGCGATGATCCGCGGCGGCCACATCAACCTGGCGATCCTCGGCGCAATGCAGGTCAGCAAGCAGGGCGACCTCGCGAACTGGATGATCCCCGGCAAGATGATCAAGGGGATGGGCGGCGCGATGGATCTCGTTGCCGGCGTGAAGCGCGTCGTCGTGCTGATGGAGCATGTCGCGAAGGGCGACCAGCACAAGATCCTCGAGGAATGCAACCTGCCGCTGACGGGCGTCGGCGTGGTCGACCTGATCATCACCGATCTCGGCGTGATCGAAGTGACGCCGTCCGGCTTGAAGGTGCTTGAACTCGCCGACGGCGTGAGCGCCGACGAGATCCAGGCGAAGACGGGCGCGCCGCTCGACATCAGCGCGGTCGCATAAGGTTCCGCGCGTACGCGCAGCTTCGACGCCCCGCATGCCGGACGACGGCATGTGGGGCGTTTGTCATGGTGTCCTCCGTCAGGCCGATCGTCGGGTGCCCGACGAGCGGACCCGTGCGGCTGAAGCGGTTTACAATCGTTTGCATCGGGCGTCGCAAGCGTTGCCCTGCGCGTCGCCCCCGTTCGACAGGATGCCAACGATGCCAACGACCCCAGCGAATTCCCAGGTTCCTCGCCAGCGGCGCGTGCAGTGCGCGAGCGCTGCCGGCCTTCACCACGTCGCGTATACCGAGTGGGGCGATCCCGTCAACCCGCGCGTGCTGGTGTGCGTGCATGGGCTGACCCGTTCCGGGCGCGATTTCGACCGGCTCGCCGCGGCGCTGTCCGATACGTATCGCGTCGTCTGCCCCGATGTCGTCGGGCGCGGCCAGTCGGACTGGCTGGCCGATCCGCGGCTCTATGCGATCCCGCAATACGTGTCCGACATGGTGACGCTGATCGCGCGGCTCGACGTCGAATCGGTCGACTGGTTCGGCACGTCGATGGGCGGGTTGATCGGCATGGCGTTCGCGGGGCTGCCGGGTTCGCCGCTGCGCCGGATGATCGTCAACGACGTCGGCCCGCGCATCGAACCCGAGTCGCTCACGCGCATCGGCGAATATCTCGGCGTGCAGCCGCGCTTTGCGACCCGGCAGGAGGGCATCGACTATCTGACGTCGCTGTCACTGCCGTTCGGGGCGCTGACCGCCGACGAATGGCGCGAGATCAACGGGCCGCTGCTGCGCGAGCTGCCCGAAGGGGGCTGGACGGTTCGCTACGATCCGCGCATCGCCGAACCGTTCAAGGCGACGACGCCTGAATTGGCGGCGCTCGGCGAGGCCGCGCTGTGGCGCGCGATCGAGATGACGAACGCGTCGCTGCTCGTCGTGCGCGGCGAGACGTCCGACCTGCTGTCGCGCGAGACGGTGGCCGACATGGAGCGTCGCGGCCGGCATGTGACGCATGCCGAGATTCCAGGGGTGGGCCACGCGCCTGCGTTCGTCGACGCAAGCCAGATTGCGCTCGCGCGGCGGTTTTTCGTCGAAGGCGGCGCATAAACGCGTCATAATATGCGGTTCGGCGGCACGCGGGCCGTGCCGCCGCCCGAATCTCCATCCACTCACGACCGGAACATTCCATGGCAGTCATTCGTCACCACGTCGGGGCCCGTCTCTCCGAAACCGCGATCCACAACGGTACCGTGTATCTGGCTGGTCAGATCGCCGAAGACACCACACAGGACATCAAGGGCCAGACGCGCGAAGTGCTCGGCCACATCGATCGCCTGCTCGCCGAAGCGAACAGCGACAAGGCGCATCTGCTGTCGGTTCAGATCTACATCTCGGATCTGGCGAACTTCGAAGGCATGAATGCGGAGTGGGATGCGTGGGTCGCGCAGGGCAACACGCCGCCGCGCGCCACCGTCGAGGCAAAGCTCGCGGATCCCGCGCTGCTCGTCGAGATCGTGGTCGTCGCTGCGCAGCGGAGCTGAACGTAACCCGACGATGATCGCATTTCGCCAGGCCGAGCCATGACCGAGTCCGTTTCCGCCTTCCCCGTCGCGGCGCCGTCGTTCGACGACGTGCTCGCGTTCGTGCGCGAGCGGGCCGGCGACGTGCGCCTGTCGTCGGGCGAACTGCTCGCCGATCACTCGGCCGGCACGGCGTCGATCATGCGCACGCTGAACGTCGATCCCTCCGCGATGCAGGCGGCCGCGCTGTTCGTGCTGACGCCGCACCTGAGCGACCCCGAGCGCGAGCTCACCGAGCGTTTCGGCGACGAAGTGGCGCGGCTCGTGTCCGACGTGCGCAAGCTGTTGCGGCTCGGTACCGTCAGCCTGCGTGCCGCGCAGAACGCAGGGGCCGACGCGGGGCGCGATGCGGCCGAAGAGCGGCGCACGCAGATCGAGGCGCTGCGCAAGATGCTGCTGGCGTTCGCACAGGACATCCGCGTCGTGCTGATCCGGCTCGCGTCGCGCTTGCAGTCGCTGCGCTACTACGCGGCCGCGAAGACCGACCCGCCGCCCGACGTCGCGCGCGAGACGCTCGAGATCTACGCGCCGCTCGCGAACCGTCTCGGCATCTGGCAATTGAAGTGGGAGCTCGAGGATCTCGCGTTCCGCTTCGAGGATCCCGTCACCTACAAGCGGATCGCGAAGCTGCTCGACGAGAAGCGCATCGAACGCGAAGCGTACGTCACGCAGGCGATCGACCGGTTGCAGCAAGAGCTGGCGGATGCGCACATCCAGGCCGACGTGAGCGGCCGGCCGAAGCATATCTACAGCATCTGGCGCAAGATGCGCGGCAAGGAGCTCGACTTCTCCGAGCTGTACGACGTGCGCGCGTTTCGCGTGATCGTGCCGGACATCAAGGATTGCTACGCGGTGCTCGGCATCGTGCATCACCTGTGGCAGCCGGTACCGAAGGAATTCGACGACTACATCTCGCGGCCGAAGCCGAACGGCTACAAGTCGCTGCACACGGTCGTGATCGGCGACGATGGCCGCGCGTTCGAAGTGCAGATCCGCACGCAGGAGATGCACCGCTTCGCCGAGTACGGCGTCGCCGCCCACTGGCGCTACAAGGAAGCCGGCGCGCGCGGCTACGGCGGCCAGTTCTCGGCAAGCGACAAGTACGACGAGAAGATTGCATGGCTGCGCCAGCTGCTCGCGTGGAAGGATGACGTCGAGGACGGCGCGGAAAAGTCGGGCGACAAGGCGTGGGCGCAATTGCGCGAGACGTCGCTCGACGACGATCACATCTACGTGCTGACGCCGCAGGCGCGCGTGATCGCGTTGCCGCAGGGCGCGACGCCGGTCGATTTCGCATACCACCTGCACAGCGAGCTTGGCCATCGCTGCCGTGGCGCCCGCGTCGACGGCGCGATGGTGCCGCTCAATACGCCGCTCGCAAACGGCCAGACGGTCGAGATCGTCGCAGTGAAGGAGGGCGGGCCGTCCCGCGACTGGCTGAACCTGCAGCTCGGCTATATGAAGAGCCCGCGCGCGCGTCAGAAAGTGCGGGCGTGGTTCAACTCGATCGAGCAGGAAGAAAACGTCGCGCATGGCCGCGCGCTCGTCGAAAAGACGCTGCAACGCGAGGGCAAGACGTCGGTCAGCCTGGACAATCTCGCCGCGAAGCTCGGTTTCAAGTCGCCCGAGGAGTTGTTCTCGGTCGTCGGCAAGGAAGAGTTCAGCCTGCGCAATGTCGAACACGCGCTGTCCGATGCGCCGCCGCCCGAACCGGCGCCCGAAGCGCCTGCCGATTTCGAGAAGCGCAGCAGCGGCGCGAGCGTGGCGCATGGCGCGTCGACCGGTGTGCTGGTCGTGGGCGTCGACGCGCTGCTGACCCAGCTCGCGCGCTGCTGCCGTCCGGCGCCGCCCGATCCGATCAGCGGTTTCGTCACGCGCGGCAAGGGGATGTCGATCCACCGCACCGATTGCCCGACGTTCCGCCGGATGGTCGAGCGCGCGCCGGAGCGCGTGCTGCAGACGACCTGGTCGGCCGACGTGCTCGGCGGGCGCGGTGCGTCCGTCTATCCGGTCGACCTGATGATCGAGGCGAGTGACCGGCAAGGGTTGCTGCGCGACATCTCCGAAGTGTTTGCGCGCGAGAAGATGAACGTGGTCGGCGTGAAGACGCAGAGCCGCCGCAATGCGGCATTCATGCAGTTCACGGTCGAGGTGTCGAACTCGGCGCAGGTGCAACGCGCGTGCACGCTGCTCGGCGAGGTGCAGGGCGTCGTGCGGGCGGGGCGGAAGGCTTGATGCGGGGTTCGAACACCGTTATTTTGCTGCGACCGCATAAAAATACTTGCCAAGCGGGTAGCGGCTCCATATAATCTTAGCTTCACTAGGCTCGTAGCTCAGCTGGTTAGAGCACCACCTTGACATGGTGGGGGTCGTTGGTTCGAGTCCAATCGAGCCTACCAACGAATTGAGAATGCCCGGTTTCCGGGTGTTCGATGCAGCAAATAACTCAACGCGAACAAGGCGAATACGGTTATGACACCGCGAACGTTGACCGAAACCTTTTCGGAGCGACGCTAGTCGAGGAACCCTTTCGCCCTTTCAGTTTGAGTGAAGTATCGAATGCGGCCCCTCGAAAGCGGGGCCGCATTTTTTTTGTCGCGAAATTTTCCCGCGTGATTTTCATATCGCGTACCTGGTCTGCCGCCCACTGTCGGCATCACGGAGATTGCTATGGTTTCGATACGCTTGCCTGACGGCTCAGTTCGACAATACGAGCATCCGGTGACAGTTGCCGAGGTTGCGGCCTCGATCGGTCCCGGCCTTGCGAAGGCTGCGCTTGGTGGCAAGCTCGATGGCGAGCTCGTCGATACGTCGGCCGTGATCGACCGCGACGCGTCGCTCGCGATCGTGACCGACAAGGACGCCGACGGCCTCGACATCATCCGTCACTCGACGGCGCACTTGCTCGCGTACGCGGTGAAGGAGCTGTATCCGGACGCGCAGGTGACGATCGGCCCGGTGATCGACAACGGTTTCTATTACGACTTCTCGTACAACCGCCCGTTTACGCCCGAAGATCTGGAAAAGATCGAAAAGCGCATGCAAGAGCTCGTGAAGAAGGACGAGCCCGTGACGCGCCGGGTCGTGTCGCGCGACGAAGCGGCGGGCTACTTCCGCAGCATCGGCGAGAAGTACAAGGCCGAGATCATCGAGTCGATTCCGCAAAGCGACGAAATCAAGCTGTATTCGCACGGCGGCTTTACCGACCTGTGCCGCGGCCCGCACGTGCCGTCCACCGGCAAGCTGAAGGTGTTCAAGCTGATGAAGGTCGCCGGCGCGTACTGGCGCGGCGATTCGAAGAACGAGCAGCTGCAGCGCATCTACGGTACGGCCTGGACGAAAAAGGAAGACCAGGACCAGTACCTGCACATGCTCGAGGAAGCGGAAAAGCGCGACCACCGCAAGCTCGGCAAGCAGCTCGACCTGTTCCACATGCAGGAAGAGTCGCCGGGCATGGTGTTCTGGCATCCGAAGGGCTGGGCACTGTGGCAGCAGGTCGAGCAGTACATGCGCCGCCGCGTGAACGAAGCCGGCTACCTCGAGATCAAGACGCCGATGATCATGGACCGCTCGCTGTGGGAAGCGTCGGGTCACTGGCAGAACTACCGCGAGAACATGTTCACGACGGAGTCCGAGAAGCGCGACTACGCGATCAAGCCGATGAACTGCCCGGGCCACGTCCAGGTGTTCAAGCACGGCCTGCGCTCGTACCGCGACCTGCCGCTGCGTTACGCGGAATTCGGTTCGTGCCACCGCAACGAGGCGTCGGGCGCGCTGCACGGCCTGATGCGCGTGCGCGGCTTCGTGCAGGACGATGCGCACATCTTCTGTACGGAAGACCAGTTCATCTCGGAATCGATCGCGTTCAACACGCTGGCGATGAGCGTGTACAAGGACTTCGGTTTCGATCACATCGACATCAAGCTGTCGCTGCGCCCGGAGCAGCGCGCGGGTACGGACGAAACCTGGGATCGTGCCGAGCAGGGCCTGCGCGACGCGCTGACGGCTTGCGGCCTCACGTGGGAAGAGCTGCCGGGTGAAGGCGCGTTCTACGGTCCGAAGATCGAGTACCACATCAAGGATGCGCTCGGCCGTTCGTGGCAGTGCGGCACGCTGCAGCTCGACATGGTGCTGCCGGAGCGCCTCGGCGCCGAGTATGTCGCGGATGACAGCAGCCGTCGCCGTCCGGTGATGCTGCACCGTGCGATCGTCGGTTCGATGGAGCGTTTCCTCGGCATTTTGATCGAGCACCACGCTGGTGCGATGCCGGCCTGGCTCGCGCCGTTCCAGGCAGTTGTGCTCAATATCGCCGAAAGTCAGGCCGAATATGCGCAATCTCTGGCCCAATCGTTGCAAAAACAAGGGGTTAGAGTGACGGCCGATTTGCGCAATGAGAAGATTAGCTATAAAATACGCGAGCACACGCTGGAAAAGGTGCCTTATCTCCTCGTCGTGGGGGACAAGGAGCGTGATGCGCAAACGGTAGCCGTGCGTGCCCGTGGCGGCGTCGATCTTGGCGTGATGCCGGTCGAAGCCTTCGTTGAGCGTCTGCAGGAAGACCTGCGCTCGTTCAAGTAACCGCCCTGGCAGCGCGGCTCGTTTTTTTAATTTTTAGAGGAAACGTAACATCGCTACTGATAAGTCGTCGCACCGCATCAACGGTGAAATCACTGCGCCGGAAGTGCGCCTGGTCGGGATCGAGAACGAACCGCTCGGTATCGTAAAACTCGCTGATGCTTTCCGTAAATCGGAAGAACTGGATGTTGACCTGGTGGAAATCGCGCCGCAAGCGGTTCCCCCGGTTTGCCGTCTGATGGATTACGGCAAGTTCAAGTACCAGGAATCGAAGAAGCAGCACGAAGCGAAGCTGAAGCAGAAGGTCATCCAGGTCAAGGAAGTCAAGTTCCGCCCGGGTACCGATGACGGTGACTACAACGTCAAGCTCCGCAATCTCGTGCGCTTCCTCGAAGAAGGCGACAAGACGAAGATCACGTTGCGTTTCCGCGGCCGCGAAATGGCTCACCAGGAAATCGGTATGCGGATGCTTGAGCGTCTGCGCACGGATCTCGAGGAAGTCGGCCAGGTCGAGCAGATGCCGAAGATGGAAGGGCGCCAGATGATCATGGTGCTCTCGCCGAAGAAAAAGAAGTAACGGGCCCGCGCGCGTCGCGCGCAGGTTCGCAGAGGTTCGGCGCGTTGCCCGGTCAGGGCGGCGCGCCAGCAATGACGGCGGCTGCGCAAGCGGTTCGCCGTACACAAGTGGACTGGGTTTCGAAGGGCGGGTCAAGGGCGCAAGCCAACCGCACACCCATCGCCATCTAATAAACTGGAGTTGTTCGTCATGCCTAAGATGAAGACCAAGAAGAGTGCTGCAAAGCGCTTCGTGGTGCGTCCGGGCGGTACCGTCAAGCGCGGTCAAGCCTTCAAGCGTCACATCCTGACCAAGAAAACCACGAAGAACAAGCGTCACCTGCGCGGCGCAACGGCAGTTCATGATTCCGATCTGAACTCCGTCCGCGCGATGCTGCCGTTCGCGTAACCCCTAACTGATACTCTAAGGAGAGAAACATGCCTCGAGTCAAACGTGGGGTAACCGCACGGGCCCGCCACAAGAAGATCATCAACCTGGCCAAGGGTTATCGCGGCCGCCGCAATAACGTCTACCGCATCGCCAAGCAGGCGGTGATGCGCGCTGGTCAGTACGCGTACCGCGATCGCCGCAACAAGAAGCGTGTGTTCCGCGCACTGTGGATCACGCGTATCAACGCGGCAGTTCGCCAGCACGACATGACCTACAGCGTGTTCATCAACGGCCTGAAGAAGGCGTCGATCGAACTCGACCGTAAGGTTCTGGCCGACATGGCGGTGTTCGACAAGGCTGCTTTTGCTGCGATCGTCAAGCAGGTGAAAGCCGCCGTTGCAGCCTAATTGCGAAATTAGCACTGCGTGGTTAGTTGCAGCGAGGTTCCGGTAGTCTCGGCCGCTGCAGCGAAAACGGGGCTCTTCCGAGCCCCTTTTTTGTTTGGTGGGCGATTTCGCTCGCCAAGACCGAATGACGTTGGAAATGATGGGATCTATGGATCTGGACCAGATTGTCGCCGACGCGCAGCAGTCCTTCGAACAGGCTGCCGACATCACCACGCTCGAAAACGAGAAAGCACGATTTCTCGGCAAGTCGGGTGCGCTGACCGAGTTGCTGAAGGGCCTCGGCAAGCTCGATCCCGAAGCACGCAAGACCGAAGGCGCACGCATCAACGTCGCGAAGCAGCAGGTTGAAGCCGCGCTGACCGCCCGTCGCCAGTCACTGGCCGACGCGCTGCTGAATCAGCGCCTCACCGCCGAAGCGATCGACGTGACGTTGCCGGGCCGCGGCGCCGGTGCAGGCAGCCTGCACCCCGTGATGCGCACGTGGGAGCGTGTCGAACAGATTTTCGGCTCGATCGGTTTCGATGTGGCCGACGGCCCCGAAATCGAGACCGACTGGTACAACTTCACGTCGCTGAACAGCCCGGAGAACCATCCGGCGCGTTCGATGCAGGACACCTTCTACGTCGAAGGCAAGGATGCCGACGGCCGCCAGCTGCTGCTGCGCACGCACACGAGCCCGATGCAGGTGCGTTACGCGCGCATGAACCGTCCGCCGATCAAGGTGATCGCGCCGGGCCGCACGTATCGCGTCGACAGCGATGCGACCCACTCGCCGATGTTCAATCAGGTCGAGGGGCTTTGGATCGACGAAAACATCAGCTTCGCCGACCTCAAGGGCGTCTATACCGACTTCCTGAAAAAATTCTTCGAGCGCGACGACATTCTCGTGCGCTTCCGTCCGTCGTATTTCCCGTTCACGGAACCGTCGGCCGAGATCGACATGATGTTCGAGCAAGGCAAGAACGCCGGCAAGTGGCTCGAGATCTCCGGTTCGGGGCAGGTGCATCCGACCGTGATTCGCAACATGGGCCTCGATCCCGAGCGCTACATCGGCTTTGCGTTCGGCAGCGGCCTCGAGCGCCTGACGATGCTGCGCTACGGCGTCCAGGATCTCCGGCTGTTCTTCGAGAACGACCTGCGTTTCCTGCGCCAGTTCGCGTAACGCCGCGCGCCGCGCCGACCTGTGCCCGTGCACGCCCCGACGGACGTTTCCGAGGGGCCCCGGGCGTCGATCTAACCTGTTTCGAACGTAGACATCCATGCAATTCCCTGAATCCTGGTTGAGAACCTTTGTCGACCCGCAGCTGACGACCGACGAACTGTCGCACGCGCTGACGATGGCGGGGCTCGAAGTCGAATCGCTGAGCAAGGCTGCGCCGCCGACGTCGAAGATCGTCGTCGGTCGCGTGCTCGAAGTCGTCAAGCATCCGGATGCGGACAAGCTCAATGTCTGCCAGGTCGACGCCGGCACCGGCGCGACGCTGAATATCGTCTGCGGCGCACCGAACGTCGCGCCCGGCATCAAGGTACCGGTCGCGCTGGTCGGCGCGGAACTGCCGCCGGCGGAAGAGGGCGGCAAGCCGTTCGCGATCAAGCTGTCGAAGCTGCGCGGCGTGGAGAGCCAGGGGATGCTGTGCTCGGCGCGCGAGCTGAAGCTGTCCGAGGATCACAGCGGCCTGCTGATCCTGCCGGAAGACACGCCGGTTGGTCAGGACATCCGCGAGACGCTCAATCTCGACGACACGATCTTCGAAATCAAGCTGACGCCGAACAAGGCCGACTGCCTGTCCGTGTTCGGCATCGCCCGCGAGACGGCCGCGATCACCGGCGCACCGCTGACGCCGGTCGACATCCTCCCGGTGCGCGTCGAACTCGACGAAACGCTGCCGGTGCGCATTGCCGCGCCCGATCTGTGTGGCCGCTTCTCGGGCCGCGTGATCCGCGGCGTGAACGCGCATGCGAAGACCCCGCAGTGGATGGTCGAGCGCCTCGAGCGTTCCGGCCAGCGCAGCGTGTCGGCGCTCGTCGACATCTCGAACTACGTGATGTTCGAGCTCGGCCGTCCGTCGCACGTGTTCGATCTCGACAAGATCCACGGCGGCATCGAGGTGCGCTGGGGCAAGCGCGGCGAATCGCTGAAGCTGCTCAACGGCAACACGGTCGAACTCGACGAAGCGGTCGGCGTGATTTCGGACGACCGTCAGGTCGAAAGCCTGGCCGGCATCATGGGCGGTGACAGCACGGCCGTCACGCTCGATACGACCAACATCTACCTGGAAGCGGCATTCTGGTGGCCGGACAGCATCCGCGGCCGCGCGCGCAAGTACAACTTCTCGACCGATGCGGCGCATCGCTTCGAGCGCGGCGTCGACTACGCGACGACCGTCGAGCACGTCGAGCGCATCACGCAACTGATTCTCGAGATCTGCGGTGGCAAGGCCGGCCCGGTCGACGATCAGTCCGTGAACCTGCCGCAGCGCGCGCCGGTGAAGATGCGCGTGTCGCGCGCGAACCGCATCATCGGCGTGCAGATCGGCGCCGACGAGATCGCCAGCATCTTCACGCGTCTCGGGCTGCCGTTCGAGCGTGAAGACGACGCATTCCTCGTCACGCCGCCGTCGCATCGCTTCGACATCGAGATCGAGGAAGACCTGATCGAGGAAGTGGCGCGCATCTACGGCTTCGAAAAGATCCCGGCGCGTCCGCCGGTCGCGACGAGCGAAATGCGCGCGACCAACGAGACGCGGCGTTCGATCCACGACATCCGTCACGCGCTCGCCGCGCGCGACTACGCGGAAACCGTCAACTTCAGCTTCGTCGATGCGGAGTGGGAGCAGGATTTCGCGGGTAACGACCAACCCATCCGTCTGCTGAACCCGATCGCGAGCCAGCTGTCGGTGATGCGCACGACGCTGTTCGGCAGCCTGATTTCCGTGCTGCGCCACAACCTGAACCGCCGCGCGGATCGTGTGCGCGTGTTCGAGGCCGGCCGCGTGTTCCTCACGGATGCGGCGGCGAAGGGCGGCGAGCTGACGGTCGAGGGCTACGTGCAGCCGAAGCGCGTCGGTGCGCTTGCCTACGGTCCGGCGCTCGACGAGCAATGGGGCACGGCAACCCGCGCGGTCGATTTCTTCGACGTGAAGGGCGATCTCGAGGCACTGCTCGCGCCCGCAACCGCACGCTTCGTGAAGGCAGAGCATCCGGCCCTTCATCCGGGCCGCAGCGCGCGCATCGAAGTCGATGGCCGTGCGGTCGGCTGGATCGGCGAACTGCACCCGCGCTTGATGCAGAAGTACGAGCTGCCGCACGCGCCGGTGATGTTCGAGGTCGACGCGGACGCGCTGATTGCACGTGCGTTGCCCGTGCCGACCGACGTATCGAAATTCCCGCCGGTTCGTCGCGATATCGCCGTTGTCGTCGATCAGGCGGTCGAGGTTCAGGCACTTTTCGACGAAATGAAGAAGGCGCTTGCCGAAGAGGCCTGCCGATTCGTTCAGAAGGTTGTACTCTTCGACGAATTTCGTGCAAAATCAAATACTTCCGGTGGTCTTGCCGCGCACGAGAAGAGCCTTGCCTTCCGCGTGACGCTGCAGGACGCGGCTGGCACGCTGCAGGATGAGGTCGTCGATCAGGCGATCCAGACGCTGGTCGAGCGGATGGCTCGCGCCGGTGCGCGCCTGCGCGGCTAAGGAGGAGGTCCGCCCGCTCGCGGGCGGCCTTTTCCGATCGTAAGTTTTGATTTAACGCGCTGTATGGCAGATATGAACGACATGACCTCGAGTGAATTCGAAGCCCTCCTGACGGCGCAACGCAGCGCCATGAACCGCGACGCTTCGGCGCCGGCGTCCACCGAGACGCCCACGCTGACGAAGGCGGAACTGGCGGAGCTGCTGTTCGACAGCGTCGGGCTGAACAAGCGTGAAGCGAAGGACATGGTCGAGGCGTTTTTCGAGGTGATCCGTGACGCGCTCGAAAACGGCGAGAGCGTCAAGCTGTCGGGGTTCGGCAATTTCCAGTTGCGCGACAAGCCGCAGCGCCCGGGCCGCAATCCGAAGACGGGCGAGGCGATTCCGATCGCGGCCCGCCGGGTGGTAACCTTCCACGCGAGCCAGAAGCTGAAGGCGCTGGTCGAAAACGGCGCGGAGTAAGCCCCGCGCGCTGACGTCTCCGCGCGGCCGCCGCGCACCCTTTACCGACGGTTAACCGACGATGACCACCACGGTTGAGAAAGTCGTCTTGCCTCCGATTCCCGCGAAGCGCTACTTCACGATCGGTGAAGTCAGCGAACTGTGCGGGGTCAAGCCGCACGTGCTGCGTTATTGGGAACAGGAATTCACTCAACTGCGGCCGGTGAAGCGGCGTGGCAATCGTCGGTATTACCAGCACCACGAAGTGCTGCTGATCCGGCGGATTCGCGAGTTGCTGTACGAGCAGGGATTCACGATCAACGGCGCGCGCAACCGGCTCGATTCGCCGGCCGGCGAGCGGGCCGCGGCAACACCCGTCGAGCCGGAGGCGCAGGCCGCCGATGCTCGCACACCGGGCAAGCCAGGCGCGACCGTCGACGTCATTGCATTACGGCAGGCGCTGCTCGACGTGCTCGACGGACTGAAGCACGACTGAGTGCGAAGCGCGAAGAATGAAATGAAGAGCCCGGTTGGCAGCGTGCCGCCGGGCTTTTTATATGCGTGCCGGGTGCGTTTCAGCGTGACGCGAGCGGGTTCTTCTGTCCCATGTCGACGACCAGCGTGCCGTCCGGCAGCATCCGCACCGAGCCTTGTGCAACCTGGTTGCGGTAGCCGTACAGGTCGAAACGCATCGGGCCGGCCTCGGCCGAATTGCGGATCAGCGCACGCACGTTCAGTTCGAGCACGTTGAACATCTTCATGTCGCCGCCTTCCATCCACATGTAGCTCGGTGCATCGATCTGGGGCCGTTGCGGCGCGGGCGCGCCTGCCATGCGCCTGAACGTGAGGCGTAGGCCGTCGCGCTCGACCGTTGCCTGTCCGAGCTTGCCGTTCAGCACGGGGGGCGGGAACACGGTGTACTGGTCGAGCACGAGCGTGTCGCCGCGCAGTTCCGCGCCGCGCCGCTGCAAAGGCGTCAGTGAAGCGAGCTCGATGCCGAG
Source organism: Burkholderia sp. Se-20373 (assembly GCF_017104705.1). Lineage (NCBI taxonomy): Bacteria > Pseudomonadati > Pseudomonadota > Betaproteobacteria > Burkholderiales > Burkholderiaceae > Burkholderia > Burkholderia sp. Se-20373. Next base: position 17,166 of record NZ_JAAGPH010000038.1, read on the forward strand.
CGAACGCAGCAGCTTCGCCTGCGGGATGCCGAGCACCGACACCTGGGACGGTTTGAATGCGAGATGCCGGTCGTCGAGCACGGACAGCGTGCCCTTCATGTCGGTCGGCAGCCAGACGCCCGGCACGTGGTTCCACAGCTTGATGCCGCCCTGGACGCGCAGGTTCGTGCCGTCCGCGCTCAGTTGCAGATCGTTGAGCGAGCGCGGTGAGTAGTCGAGCAGATAGTTGTTGAAGAGCGCCGACATCGCCTTCCACGACTCGACGACGGTGCCGCCGAGAATGCGGATGTCGTACTGGTTCGGATCGTCGAGATCGACGGGTTCGCCGGGCCGCTTCGATACGAGTTCCACGTCGAGATCCTCGACGTGAAAGCCGATATCCCCGGACAGGTTGAAGTCGACGTTGCGCAGATGGATCGTCGGGTTGCGGTTCGACACGTGCCGTTCGTTGAACGGCGTGGTCGACGTGCGCCGCATTGCGACCTTCTGCATGCCGGGGCGGGCGGGGCTCGCCGCGAGTGCGTAGGCTTCCCAGTGCTGGCGTATGTCGCGCAACGCACTCTGTTGCGCGGCGAGGAAGCTGTCGTTCAGGCGCGCGGTCGCGTTGCCGAGCAACGCACCGCTGGCCGGGCCCGCATACGACGGCATCCGGATCGCCATCGCGCCGCTTTCGTCGAAATTGAAGTAGCCGGCCGACACCTGGTCGCGATAGTGATACAGGTCGAACACGAAAATCTGGTCACGTTTCGTGGAATCGACCGGACCGATCAGGATGTCCGCGTTCATCGGCATCGAGCGCATGAACTTCACGTCGCCGCCGCGAATGTACATCGCTTGCTGCGGCGCGTTCGCGGGCATCGCGAAGCCGGCATGCGTGCCGTCGTCGAGCTTCAGGTCGAGCCCGGCCGGCGTCACGCGCAGCGCGGTGATCGTGAGCTTCAGGCGCGGCGGCGGCATCAGCTTGTCGACCGACATCACGAGATCGTCGCCGGCGAGTTGCGCGATCGGCGTCTGGACTTTCAGCAGGTCGGCCATTTTCACGTTGGCCGCGCGCATCACCGGCTGCGCGTTGATGCCCGATACGCGCACGCCCGTCGGATGGAACACGAGCTGGCTGCCGTCACGGATCGCGAGGGTACCGGTCAGCGAGAACGGCACCCAGCCGTCGCGCTGCATCTCGCCTTGCAAGTGGATCACGCCGTCGCCGGCCGACACGGCGAGCTTGCGCAGCGGCGCGTTGCGGTAGCCGAAGATGTACGTGTTGAAGAGGGCGGTGAGCTTCGCGTCGTCGAGCGTGACCGTGCCTTCATGCACGTCGATCTGGAAGCTGGTCGGATCGTCGAACACGATCGGCGCGCCGGCTTGCGTCGGCACGAGCGTGGCCGACAGCTGATGGATGAAGAAGCCGAGGTTGTTGACGATGCGGAAATCGACGTCACGCAAGAACGTCATCGCGCCGTTCTGGCCCGAGTCGCGCAGCGTGAACGGGCGCGGTTGCGTGAGGCTGATCGATGCGAGCGACGGCACGGTGCGTGCGACCTGTTGCTCGCGGGCGAGGCGTTCGGCCTTGGTGCGTTCGATCTTCGTCGACGCGACCGACGTGTTGCCGTCACGCTGCGCGGATGATTCCGCGCAACCGGCGCACAGCAGCGCGAGCGCCAGCACACCGCAGCCGAACCCGCGGAACGTCGTGGGCGCGAGGGGGCGGGCCGCGCGTGGCGGGCCGGAAATCCAGTCGAAAATTGCCAAAGGCGAGCGATGGCCGCGCCGGACCGCATTCCGCATCGTCTGTCTCCATGTCTTGTCGTGATCGACGGCGGCGCGCGCCCTGCACGGCGCGAGCGTCGATGCCGTGCAGTGTGGCATAGCGCGCTAGAGCGGCGTTACCAAACAACGGGCGCCGGGGTGCGGCCGACCGGCGGGCTGCGGGACAATGGATTCGGGGTGGTTGGGCGGCCGGGTCAAACGGTCGTTTGGTTTGCGCGGCCCGTCGTCGGCGTACGTTGCTGCGACCGCGAAAATCCGCCGCAGCATTGGCCGATGCGGGTTCCGCCCGATGCACGGGCAGCGACCGCAGCGGTCGAAGCGGGGAGGCGACCCGACCCCGTCGCAGCAGCCCGCGGCCGGTCAGACCAGCATGTGCCGCCGGATTGCGTTCAGCGTCGCCTGGTCGAGTTGCAGCCCGTTCGCGATATACGACGTCATCGAGCCGTACGACGCGGTGACCTGGTCGAATGCCGCCTGCAGATAGTCGGTGTGTGCGCCTTGCAGCGCGGTCATCATGTCTGCCGCATTTTGCCCGCCGGCTCTCTGCGCCTGGGCGACCGAAGTCGCGATTTCCGATGCACTGTAGACGTTCGTCAGCAGATAGTCGGCGAGTATCGTCTGTTCGGACGCGCCGAGGATCGTGTGCAGGATCGCGGTGGCCCAGCCCGTGCGATCCTTGCCGGCCGTGCAGTGGAACACCAGGTTTTCGCCTGAGCCAGCAAAGCCGGTGAAGAGCGCGTGATAGCTGGAATGCGCGGTGTCCGACGTGACGAACGCGCGGTACATGCTCAACATGAATGCCGTCGCGGTGGCGCCGGTGGTCGGGATCGGCTCGATGCTGGCAGCCCCGAGCACGTTGAGGTTTTGCCAGGTGGCGCCGGCCAGCGGCACATCCGGTTGAGTCTTGATCTCGGCGGGTGTGCGCAGGTCGTAGACTTGCCTGATGCCGAGCGTGCCGACGATGGCGATGTCCGCGGCCGACAACGCGAGCGCCGATGAACGATAGATCATGCCTTTTTTCATCTTCGCGCCGCTCGTTGTCACGTAGCCGGTTCCGTCCGGCCCGGCCGTGTCGCGAAAATTCGATGCGGAACTCAACCGCGGTGTCGTGACCGGCGCGACCGAAATCGAGTCGCCTCCGCATGCCGACAGAATCGATGCGCTTCCCAGCGCTATGCCTATCGTGCCGGCGCCCAGCCGGAGAAACTGTCGACGGGAAATTTCGTTTTTCTGATGCATTCAATGCCCTGTGTCGGAGACGGTTACAAGGGGTCGCGACTGCGGTGGTGACCGAGGTTGCCTCCTGTATCACGTGCGACGCGGCAAAGCCGGGGCGGGCCGGATCGATCGGTATGCAGTCGGACGGTTCGCCCGTGCGCATCAATCTCGCGCCGGGTAACCGCACGGTAGCGATTTGCGGCGAGCCGGCCATCGTCCTTTTCGATTAGGTCGGAATGCGGGTTGCCGGGGTCGGCTGCGCGTTGTCGACAGGTAGGATCGGCGGCAGCAGCGAGGTAAGATCGGCATCAGTGGCTGTATCGACCAAAGCACAGTAGCCATCACGGGGAAACGTCATGGATCTCAAGGAAGTCGACGTATTGGGTGCGGGCGTGGGCGACCACTGGTACTACGCGTCGAAGGCGAGTGCGATCCGTCGGTTCCTGGGGGTGCCAGGTGCAAACCGGATACTCGATGTCGGTGCGGGCTCAGGCTTTTTCTCGAAGCACTTGCTGGAGCGTACGCAGGCGACGGAGGCGTGGTGTGTCGATACGAGCTATGCGGACGATACCGACGGCGAAGCGTCCGGCAAGCCCATCCATTTTCGGCGATCCGTTGACCGATTCGACGCCGATCTCGTGTTGCTGATGGACGTGCTCGAGCATGTCGACGACGATGTCGGTCTGCTCACGCAGTATGTAAAGGGTGCGCCTTCGGGTAGCCGCTTTCTGATCACGGTTCCCGCGTTCCAGTTTCTCTGGAGCGGTCATGACGATTTTCTCGAGCACAAGCGCCGATATACGCTCGGCAGTCTGGAGGACGTGGTGCGTCGCTCGGGGCTCGACGTCGAGCACGGCGCCTATTATTTCGGTCTCACGTTTCCGCTTGCAGCAGCGTTGCGGCTCGGCGAGCGGGTGCGTCGGCAGCCGAGTGAGCCGGCGTCGCAATTGCGTCGTCACCATCCGTTCGTCAACGGCCTGCTCAAGTCGATCTGTCGGATCGAGTTACCGATATTCCGATTCAACCGCGTCGCCGGGCTGACGGTCATCTGTGTGGCGCGCAAGCGGTGAATGCGAGGCGGAGTCGTGTGGTTGGTGCGCAATTCGTCGATGCCACGCGCGTCGTTGCTCGCATTGGCGCCTTCACGCCAAAAAATTTCACAAGAATATCCACAAAATGCATGCGCCCCGTTCTAAATCGGAAAACTGTCTGTTATAATTTTTTTCTCTCGGGGCGTAGCGCAGCCTGGTAGCGTACCTGCATGGGGTGCAGGTGGTCGGAGGTTCAAATCCTCTCGCCCCGACCAGACAAAGAACCCGCGTCAGCTCAAGCTGACGCGGGTTTTTTCTTGCCGGTCGCTTTTTTGCACATCGCGGCGCGGCCCCGGTAAAATGCAAGGTTGATCCACGGAAAGCGCCGTGATTTAGCGGAAGAGGATTCCCCGAACATGACTGATCTTCGTCTTACCATGCGGTTCGCTGCAGTGCTCGCCACCGGCGCGCTCGTCGCCGGTTGCGGTACGTCGTCGCCCACGAAAGTGGACTACAAGAGCGATTCGAAATCGAAGGAAGCGTCGCTCGCAGTGCCGCCCAACATGCTCGACGAGACGGCCGATCAGCGTTCGCTGCCGCCCCAGGGCGGCGCGACTTCCCTGTCCGCGCTTCAGCAGGTCCAGCAGGCGGCGCCTGCGCTGGACACCGTTGCTCCGGCCGTCGCCGGCATGCATATCCAGCGCGACGGCACCGAGAGCTGGCTCGTGATCGACGGCAAGCAGCCCGCCTCGGTCTGGCCGCAGGTTCGCCGCTTCTGGCAGGAGCAGGGCTTCCTGCTCGTCGTCGACCAGCGCGACAAGGGCGTGATGGAAACCGACTGGAACGAAACCCATCCGCAGATCAATGACGGCCTGATCCGTAGCGTGATCTCGAAGGCGATGGGCAACTCGTACGTGACGGCCGAGCGCAACAAGTACCGTACGCGTCTCGATTCGGCACCGAATGGCGGCACCTACGTCTTCATCAGCCAGAAGGGGATGCGCGAAGCGATCACGGGCTCGAACAACGATTCGAGCAAGTGGGAACCGAAGCCGAATGATCCGGCGCTGGAGACCGAATACCTGAAGCGATTGATGGCGGTGCTCGCACAGAACGAGCAGCGCGCGAAGAACGGCGAGCCGCCAATCGCGAACATCAAGGACAACACGGTACCGGTGGCCAAGGACAAGAAGGCCGACGACGCATCGTCGAAGGCTGCTGCAGCGATTGCCGCGCAAAACGTCTCCCGCACGTCGGCGCAAGGCAACGATGCGGCTGATGCTGCCGTCCCGTCGGAAGTCACGCTCGGCGAGCCGTACGATCGGTCGTGGCTGCACGTCGGTCTCGCGCTCGATCGTGCGAACTTCACCGTCGACGATCGTGATCGCACGAAGGGCCTGTATTTCGTGCGCTATGTCGATCCGAAGGATCTGACCTCGGCCGAACAGGGCTTCTGGAGCCAGTTGTTCCACGGCAAGAAGGAAAAGCAGGCGAAGCAGTACCGTGTCAACGTGAAGGCACTCACGGCCGACCAGACGCGCATCGCGGTCGTCGACGATGCGGGTGCGATCGATACTTCGTCGCCGGCTCGCCAGATCATGGGGCTGCTCGTGAATCAGCTTCGCTGATCTCGGCGTTTCTCCGCATCAATGAAAAGCCCGCCACATGGCGGGCTTTTTTCATTGCCGCTCGCCGGTGCACATGTGTGCCGGAGGTTCGGTCCCTCCTCGTGACGTTACGTAACATCCGCGCGTTACGGCGGCAAAACCCATGTCCCATCGTCGAAAGCCAAAAATTTATCCTTATAAATCAATGAGGTGATTGGTTTATGGTAGTTGGCACGCAACCTGCTTTATATGTTGGAATTGTTGAAACAGGGAGGATAGCGTCAGATGCCGGGGGTGCGCCGCGAGCGCCCGATCAACGGTATCGACGTATTCGAATGTCGACGCGACAAGCGTCGGCGCAACGGATGACGATCCGCGCCAGCGTGCGGATCTCGATGGCCCCGTCGCCTATCCTCGTAGGGCGACGGTTTCGCCCGCGCTTCTCTGAAGCGCGGGCTATTTTTTTGGTGCCGTCGCATGACGCCGTGCTGGCGCAGCCGCTGCACGATTCGCGTATTCTCGGACTTTTCCAGATAGAGAGGGGGCGGGAATGGCGGAAATTGCAGTCGTGGCGCTGATCGTGGCGAAGCCGGGCGCCGAGGAGAATTTGCGTGCCAAGCTCGAGGCGATCGTCGAGCCGACCCGCAACGAAGCCGGTGCATTGCAGTATGACCTGCATCGGGATCTGAAGGAGCCGGCGCGATTCGTATTCGTCGAGCGCTGGGAAAGCGAGGAGGCACTGGCTGCTCATGCGCGTTCCGCGCACATTCTCGCTTATCGGGAAGCGGCCGCGGACTGGATCGAGCGTTCAGAAATCCGCGTGCTGTCGAAGCTCGTCTGAGACGGGCGGGGCGACCGGACGTGTCCGGTCGCGGGGTGCGTCAGTGCGACGTGTTGGGTACGTCGAGGATCAGGATGATCGTCCAGTCGGCATCGCCGTCATGATGGTACTGGCGCTCGGCGACGATGAACGGTTGCTGCTTGCCTTGCGGACCGAGGAAAAGTACGTCGCCCTCCATCGGCAGGCACTCGATCGGCGGCAGCGCGAGGAACGCGTCAGCCGAGCCGCGGGGCATCAGTTGCTTGATCTGGCGAGTGGCGGCTTCGGTCCACTCGATGTCGAGTTGAATGTTGCTCATGCTGTCCTCCGCACCGGGGTGCGCACGGGTGGAAAATTTCGGTGCGCGACTTTAGCACAGCGCACGGGCACCGCAACCAAAAAAGCCGAACCCGGTTGCCCGGATTCGGCTTTTCGCTTGTGCGGTGCCGCCGAACTTACTGGCTGGCAGCGTCTGCGGCCTTGGCAGCCTTCTTGCCGGCCTTCTTCGCAGCTGCCTTGTGGTGAGCAGCCTTCTTGCCGTGGTGATGCTCTTCTTGCATCGCCGGCTGAGCGGCTTCAGCCGCTTGCTGCTGCTGCAGCGCCTGTGCGCGTTGCTCGATCTCGGAGATCTTGGCCGGATCGGTAATCGTCTTGATTTCCGTGCTCTCTTGCGCATACGCTGCGCCAGTCAGCGCCGACATCGCTACCAGGATAGCCAGGGACGTCTTCTTCATTGCTTTACCTCCGCTAAGTGGTGATGAACCCGAGTGTTGCCGTTTTGTCTGGCGACTGCAATCGAGTGCGTGTCGAGTGTAACAAAAGTGACGGATCAATGTGCACCGGATCGTGGCGCGACGCAAGGCCTCGTTGAAGTCGCGCAACACTTCACACGCTTCGTCACGCGGCTGCCATCGTCGTCGCCGCCGTCATTTCCGCTCCGGGTTCCCCGGAACCGTCAGAACCACCCGAGCCATCGATAGACATGGAACTGCGCGATGCCGACCAGTTCGTGCAGTGCCTGCTCGGCGTTGACTACATTGCGCCAGCGTGGCAGCCAGCCTGTTTGCGCATGCCGGCGATTCGCATAAACGGGCTGCGGATCGATCCCGAAACGGTGGAAATCGAGCAACGCGCGGCGCATCTGGTATGAGGAAGTGACGAGAATGCGTGCGTCGTCATACTGTGAGCGTAGTATAGACGCAGTGAATTTCGCGTTTTCGTAGGTTGTGCGGCTATCCGGTTCCAGAACGAGGTCCGCGGGCGCGACGCCTTCGGCGACGAGTTGGCGCCCGTATACGGCAGCCTCGGTTTCGCCGTGATGCTGCGGGTCGCCGCCCGACATCACCACGGTGCAGCGCTCGGCTTGCTGCCGGCAGGTGCGGTAGAGCGCTGCGACCTTGTGGATGCGGGCGGTTCCGTCAAGTGGCGGCCGCAGCCCGGAGTCGGTGTGCTTCGTCCCTGCGCCGATGAGAATCAGTGTGGTCCGTCCATGCATGTCCGGGTGCTCGACGGGTGCGACGCCCGCCTCGGTCCAGGCGATCAGCGGCGCGGCGAGCCAGCCTGTCGCGAGCAGCCAGAACAGCGCAACGGCGACGATCGAGATGATTCGTCGCCGCTTGCGGCAGAGCATGAAACCGATGAAGAGAAGTACAAATGAATCGAACAGAATCAATTTGATTGGGGTATGGTGTCTTTTTATGGACGGCTGACGATCCGGCCCTGACGCGACGCCGAACGTCGGCGTCCAGAATCGGTGGCGGTATCGGCGGGCGGAGACACCGCCCGGCGCGCCGCTTCGCATTGTCGCTGCACTTTAAGAAAGAATCGAGATGGCCACGTATTCCAACGAAGCGGTGCTCGACGCATTGAGACGAGTGCAGTACCGCCAGGTACCGTGGGCACGCCGCCCGGGCGTGTTCGAGTATCTCCGTTCGCTCGGGCTGATGGACACGGTCAGGCAGAAAACCGTTGCCCCCGCACCGGGCTTCCATGCGCCGGTCGACATTGCCGTGCTGACCGAAAGCGGTCGAGCCGAATTCTCGCGCCTCGAGCGCGACGAGAAATTACTTTCCTGGACCGATCGCCGCATGGCCGACTACGCGTTGAGCGAAGCGAGTGCCGTGGCGATTCTCGAAAGCCGCCTGTAGCGGTCGATCATCCCGTCGCGCGCAACGCCGTGCGGCTGGCGATGCGCCAAAAAAAAGCCCGTATCGCGAGGATACGGGCGTACCGGATACTTTTGCTGTTGCCACGCTGTGCTCATGGCAACGTTGTGACTCGTCGCATGCGGCGCAGTTCCCGACCGCGGGCATTTTCTTTGGCGAAATCCCGAAATTGGCAGGACTACGGATGACGCGGTACGTCGGCCGGCTGCGAGCCGATGCGCGCTCGTGCATTGCTGGCGATGTCGCCGCGCAGGTCGCCACGCGGCACGGTTTGCCGGCTGGATGGACTGGCGGACGGCGGCTGGCGGAGGGTGTTCCGGTGATCCTGCTGGCGATGGGGCGGCTTCACGCGATCGTCGGCGTGGGCTGGGGCCGACAACGCCACGGAAATGACAATGCCGCATGCAACGAGCAGTGACATTGGTTTCATGGCGGGGCTCCCTTCAAGCCGTCGACGCGGCCTGTTGATATTTCGCTAAGGTAAGCGTGGGAGTGCAGGCTTGCTGTAAATATTGGTAAATAGATGTATCGCGGCACGACAACGGTAATCGACGGCAACGCGGGCGTCGCGAACAGGTCGCGTCGCTGAAAGAAACCGGGCGGCCGAAGCCGCCCGATCGAGCATTCGTTACGCCATCTTGACGGGCGCGCGCCAGGATTCCGGATTGGTCCAGAAGGCGCCACGCAACCGGTCGCGGCTCGGCGGTGCGGGCGGTTTCGCGGCGCTTGCGCCGATGCGCCCGCGCAGGGAAATCTGCCGGCCGCTCGTGCCGAGTCGCTTCACGATTTCGGCGAGCGTGCCGTCCGCCTGCCATTCGTCGAAGCGACGACGGCAAGTCGGCGGCGACGGATAGCGGCCCGGCAGCTTCGACCAGCCTTCACCCGTCGACAGCACCCACAGCACGGCGTTCACCACCGAGCGGGCTTCCACGCGGGGGCGGCCACGCCGCTCACTCCGCGCGGGTTCAGAGCAAAACAGACCCTCGACCAGCGCCCACTCGTTATCTCTCAAATCGTCGAACAGCATCATGTCCTCACCTCAGCGAAGCTAACTCCGGTGCGCTGCCCTGCGCCGCGCACTCTTCAGGCACTCGATCGTCGAGTGCCGGGTGGGGGCGTCCGGTTGGCCGGCAGCGGCGTTTCTGCTCTTCCGTCCGACGAACCTGCGCCCTGTGCGCCAGGTAATGCACGAAGCGTGCCATGTCGGAGGTAATTCCCTCGAGAGCCGCTTGGCAGCGAGCTAACGGCTAAGTCAGCTAGGGGCGTATAAGACGCCAAAATAACCCGCCAGCAAATCGGGACAATCACCAATCTTGTGCAGTTCGCCCGCACCACGTGCGTTCGCGGATGTATTGCACCGCAGCGAAACATGTGGGGCAGGTGCCTGATTCCCACCTCGAAGCCGGATTCGCGCATTAAAATCGCGCATCGATACCGACGATTGATGAGGTCAGGAGATGAACGTCACGCTGCGCCAGCTTCGCGTCTTCATCGAGGTCGCGCGGCTCAAGAGCTTCAGCCGCGCGGGCGACGAGATCGGGCTCACGCAGTCCGCGGTCAGTCGCTGCGTGCGCGAGCTCGAGGCCGAGCTCGGGCTGAAGCTGATCGATCGCACGACGCGCGACGTGCAGTTGACCGATGTCGGTGCGAACCTGATCGCGAGCGTGTCCCGTCTGCTCGACGATCTCGACGACACGCTGCGCGAGATTCGCGAGATCGGCGAGCAGCGCCGCGGGCGCGTGATCGTCGCGGCCAGTCCGACGATCGCATGCCGGCTGATGCCGCGCGTGGTTGCGTCGTGCGAGCGCCAGTTTCCGTTCGTGACGCTGGGCTTGCGCGACGACGTGCAGAGCGACGTGTTGCGCAAGGTGAAGTCGAGCGAGGTCGATTTCGGCGTCGTGATCGGTCCGCTCACGGTGGCCGATCTCGTCTGCGAATCGTTGATGACCGATTCGTTCTGCCTGGTCGCACGCGCGGACCATCCGCTCGCGGCGCGTGCCGAGGTGCCCTGGACGGCGCTGGACGGCGAGCGCCTCGTACTCCTCGATCATGCATCGGGAAGCCGGCCGTTGATCGACGCCGCGCTGGCCGCTCATCACGTCAACGCGACGGTCATGCAGGAACTCGGGCATTCGGCGACCGTGTTCGGACTCGTCGAGGCCGGCGTCGGCGTGAGCGTGCAGCCGTGGCTGTCGCTGCCGCTACCAGCCGGCTCGACGCTCGTCGCGCGGCCGCTCACGCCGCGCACCGAGCGCACGGTCGAACTCGTGCGCCGCCGCGACCGGTCGTTGTCGCCTGCTGCGCAGGCGATCTGGGAACTCGTGCGGCAGATGCCGGCGAGGGCAGAGGACCTCGACTGACGCGGATCGACGTGCGCCGGCTTTACTTGTGGGCCGGTACACTACGCGGATCGTGTTCCTCGAAGGTGGTTCTCGATGGTGCATTCCGCAGATTTTCTTTCGGTGGCCGGTTCGCCGGCGACCCGCGACGCCGTGCACGCGTTGCGTCCGTCGCTGATCCGGGAAGTCGCAAACGCCGGCTTTGACGTGCCGGACATGCTGCCGTTCTGGTTTGGCGAATCCGATCGCGTGACGCCGGACTTCATCCGGGACGCCGCCGCGGCGGCGCTGCGCGATGGTGCGACCTTCTACACGCACAACCTCGGCACTGCACCGCTGCGCGACGCGATCGCCTCCTACGTCAGCGCCCGTCACGGTGCGACGGCGGCCGACACCGTGGCCGTGACGAGTTCGGGCGTGAGCGCGCTGATGCTGGCCGCGCAGATGCTGGTCGGTCCGGGCGAGCGCGTCGTCGCGGTCACGCCGCTGTGGCCGAATCTCGTCGAGATTCCGAAGATCCTTGGGGCGCAGGTCGAATGCGTACCGCTCGGCTATGGCGATGCGGGCTGGCAGCTCGATGTCGAGCGGTTGCTGGCGGCGCTGACGTCCGATACGCGGATGCTGCTGATCAACTCGCCGAACAATCCGACCGGCTGGACGATGTCGCACGACGACCAGCAAGCCGTGCTCGCCCATTGCCGCCGCCACGGCATCTGGCTGGTCGCCGACGAGGTGTACGAGCGGCTCGCTTTCGACGCAGGCGGCGCGGACGGCGCGCCATCGTTCCTCGACATCGCGTCACGCGACGAGCGGGTCGTGGTCGTGAATTCGTTTTCCAAGGCATGGGCGATGACGGGCTGGCGCCTGGGGTGGCTCATCGCGCCGGCAGCGGTGATGGCTGACCTGTCGAAGCTCGTCGAATACAACACGTCGTGTGCTCCGGGCTTCGTGCAGGCGGCGGGTGAGGTCGCGCTGCATGATGGCGAGCCGTTCGTGCGGTCGTTCGTCGCGGCGCTGCGCGATGCGCGCGATCACCTGGTCGCCGCGCTGCGCACGCTGCCGGGTGTCGAGGTGCCGCCTCCGCCGGGCGCGATGTACCTGTTTCTGCGCCTGCCGGGCGCGTCAGACAGCCTGGCGTTCTGCAAGACGCTGGTGCGCGAGGCGGGGCTCGGCCTCGCGCCTGGGCGTGCATTCGGCCCGGAGGGGGAAGGGTTTGTGCGCTGGTGCTACGCGTGCGATCCGGCACGTCTCGACGCGGGTGTCGAGCGGTTGCGGCGGTTCCTTGCACGGGGCGTGGTCGACCGCTGAAGCGGGGCCGGAGCGGGCAAGGCGTGCTGGCGGCACCCCGTTCGGCTCATCTTTACGCACCGGGCAATTTTGCGTAATATGGCGCTCAGTCACGCGGTTCCGTCGTTGAGCCGTGCTGTTCCGTCCGGTTTGGGCCTGGCCTGAAGTTGGTTCGCCGCCCCCGGTTCGTGCTCCCATCAATATGACCGATCAGAATCGGGCGAGCGCGTCTTCCGTTCCTTTCGTCTGTTTGTTGATCCGGTTCGTTTGACCACAGGGTCTGGCCTAGCTGCATGAATACCCAAGAGGCGAAGATCGTCCTCGAGACTGCTTTGATCTGCGCGCAGGAACCGCTGAAGCTCGGCGATTTGCGCAAGCTCTTTGCCGACGGCGTGTCGGCTGACACGGTCCGCACGTTGCTCGAAGATCTGAAACAGGAATGGTCCGGCCGCGGCGTCGAACTGGTGGCGCTGGCAACCGGATGGCGCTTCCAGAGCAAGCCGGCGATGCGCCACTATCTGGATCGCCTGCATCCGGAGAAGCCGCCGAAATATTCGCGTGCGGTGCTCGAAACGCTCGCGATCATCGCGTATCGGCAACCTGTCACGCGCGGCGACATCGAAGAGATTCGCGGCGTGACGGTCAATACGCAGGTGGTCAAGCAACTCGAGGATCGCGGCTGGATCGAGGTGATCGGTCATCGCGACGTGCCGGGGCGCCCGGCGCTGTATGCGACGACCAAGCAATTCCTCGACGACCTCGGCCTGAAGGCGCTCGATGATCTGCCTGCACTCGAAGAGCCGGCCGCGAACATCGAGGCCGCGCTGCTGGCGCAGCAGGCGATGGATTTCGACGAGGGCATGCCGGTTGCCGGCGACGCAACGGGCGACGTGCCGCAAACAGACGAGGCATCCGCCGGTCAATCGGCAGGATTGCCGGATGATCCTGCGGCGGACGTCGCGTCGACGCATGAAATCGCGAGCCGCGATACGCTCGATGCTGTTCGCGGGCAAACGGAACGAATGGAACAGGCTGGCGCCGAAGCAGTGCCAGCCGGTGTGCAGCCCGAGCCGCCGCGCGCGGATTGGAGCGAGGAAGATCGCAAGCCGGCTGCCGATGCGGTTGCCGGAGACGGAGCGGAAGCGGCCGGCGACATGCCCGGCGAGGCTGGTCAGGCCGACGCCCCCCGTTCCCGTCCTGCGGACGACGAGATGCTGGACGACACGTCCGACAGTCTCGCCGATGCCGTACGAAGCGCCAGTGCACCCATCGGTGCCGATGCGCTGCCGGACGACGAAGCAGAACCTGAACAGCGTCGCGCCTGATCGCGGCCAACTTCTTGCCGCGCCCGCGCCGGGCGCGAGACCTGACATTTTGAGGTTGTTTTGACAGATATCCACGATATTGAATCGTCCGCGCCTGCCGTGCAGGCAGCGCGTGCCGACGATGCACCGGAGCAGGGTGCTTCGGCCGAGGGCGGCGACGAGCGTCCCCGCCGCGGTCTGCGGCGAGGCCCGCGCAGCCTGATCGCGCGGCGTCGCGCGGCGGCCAAGTCGAAGGGCGCCGAAGGCGAGCCTCAGGACGGCGAAGGCGCTGACGCGCAGCCGGCCGAGGCCGCCGAAGCGCAGCCGCCGACGCGTGCGCCGCGCAAGGAAGGTGCGGCCAAGGGTGCTCGCAAGCCGGCAGCCAAGCGCGAGGGCGCGGCCAAGGCTCAGGGCGGCCAAGGCGGCCAGGGTCGTCGCGGCAGCGCGCCGAAGGCTGAAGGCGGCGCGGCAAAGGCGGAGGGCGATGCGTCCCAGGACGAACTGTTCGCCTACGTGACGTCGCCGGCATTCGATGCGGACAACTCCGCGGGCGGCAGTGGCGTGCGTGCGCCGATGCTGCGTCGCGGCCGTAGCCAGCCGGCGAACAAGCGCGTGCTGTCGCCGGACGACGACGCGCCGAAGCTTCACAAGGTGCTGGCGGAAGCGGGCATGGGCTCGCGCCGCGAAATGGAAGAGCTGATCGTCGCCGGCCGCGTGTCGGTGAACGGCGAGCCCGCGCACATCGGTCAGCGCATCATGCCGACCGACCAGGTGCGGATCAACGGCAAGCCGGTCAAGCGCAAGCTGCCGAACAAGCCGCCGCGCGTGCTGCTGTACCACAAGCCGACGGGCGAGATCGTCAGCCACGCGGATCCGGAAGGCCGTCCGTCCGTGTTCGACCGCCTGCCGCCGATGAAGACGGCGAAATGGCTTGCGGTGGGCCGCCTCGACTTCAATACCGAAGGTCTGCTGATGCTGACGACTTCGGGTGACCTCGCCAACCGCTTCATGCACCCGCGCTACAGCGTCGAGCGCGAGTACGCGGTGCGCGTCGTCGGCGAGCTGGCCGAAGGCATGCGGCAGAAGCTGCTGCACGGCGTCGAGCTCGATGACGGCCCGGCGAACTTCCTGCGCATCCGCGACGGCGGCGGCGAAGGCACGAACCACTGGTATCACGTTGCGCTGGCCGAAGGCCGCAACCGCGAAGTGCGCCGGATGTTCGAGGCGGTCGGCCTGATGGTGAGCCGCCTGATCCGTACGCGTCACGGCCCGATTCCGCTGCCGCGCGGCCTGAAGCGCGGTCGCTGGGAAGAGCTCGACGACGCGCAGGTGCGCAAGCTGATGGCGACCGTCGGACTGAAGGCGCCGACCGAGGAGAAGGGCAAGCGCGGCGGTGCCGGCCAGGCAGAGCGTCGCCAGCCCGATCCGATGCAGACGTCGATGGGCTTCATCGGTCGTGAGCCGGTGCTGACGACGCACGGGCAGCTGGATCAGCCGCGTCGCGGCGGCGGTCGTCGCGGCGGGCCGGGCCTGCCGGGTCTGAGCGGCTACGGCAGCCTGCCGGTCGCACCGTCGGGCTACGGCAATCGCGCCGGCGGCGGCCGGGATGGCAACCGTGCGGGCGGAGGCGGACGCGATGGCAATCGCGCTGGCGGTGGCCGTGGCGATGTCGATGGCAACCGTGCGTCGTATGGCGCAGGCCCCAAGCGCGACGGCGCCGGCCCTAAGCGTGGCGGCAGCAAGGGCGGTAACCGCAACCCGAACGGCAATCGTGCCGAGGGTGCCGGCAACGGCGGCGGCCCGCGCGGTGGTCAGCGTCCGCAGCGCAGCCGCGCCCGCAGTCGCTGAGCATTCAGGCATGCGGCGCAAGGTCGGCGATGTGCCGGCCGGATCGGCATCCGGCGGGTCCTGTCGGTGCGAGGCATTGCGTTTATTGCTTTCGACTGTATATATGTCACGCGGTGCTGGATGGCCGCTGGCATGACCGATCTCCGGCCTGCCTTCATGGCGCCGGTTGATCGTGCAGCCCGATTTCGCATTTTTGGGCCCGTAAAGGCAGGCGACACGCTGCTTTTACCGGCTGGCTTGGCGTTTGCGCCAAAAATCGCTATAATCGCGGAGTCGCTGGGCGTACGGATTCAATGTGCGGCTCAGGTGCGACCACCAGTAAGAAGATGGGCGTTCCGCCCATTTTTTTTTGCTGAAACGGTTAGGCATCTCGGGTAGCGCTTCCTGCGCCGGCTAAGGCGCGCGCCCGCGGGTGTAATCGCGAGCGGCGGGCGCGAACACCTGAGAGGACACAGTGCAACTGACGGAACTGATAGAAACCACGGTCACCGGGCTCGGCTACGAGCTGGTGGATCTCGAGCGCACCGGGCGCGGCATGCTTTGCATCTATATCGATCAGCCTGCCGGCATCTCGCTCGAAGATTGCGAAAAGGTCACGCGTCAGCTCCAGCACGTCTTGACGGTCGAAAACATCGATTACGAACGGCTCGAAGTCTCGTCCCCGGGGCTCGACCGCCCGTTGAAGAAGCTGGCCGACTTCGAGCGCTTCGCTGGCAGCGAAGTTTCCGTGACCTTGAAAAAGCCGCTGGACGGGCGCAAGACGTACCGGGGCATTCTGCACGCGCCGAATGGCGAAACGATCGGTTTGGAATTTGAGAGGAAGAAGGGCGAGGCGGCCATGCTGGATTTCACGCTGGCCGATATCGACAAAGCCCGCCTGATTCCGCAAGTTGACTTTAGGAGCCGCAAATAATGAGTCGCGAAGTGTTGATGCTGGTGGATGCGCTGGCGCGCGAGAAAAACGTCGACAAGGATGTGGTGCTGGGCGCCCTCGAGGCTGCGCTCGCGTCCGCTTCCAAGAAGCTGTTCGACGAAGGCGCCGAAATCCGCGTCCATATCGATCGCGAAAGCGGCGAGCACGAAACCTTCCGTCGCTGGCTCGTCGTTCCCGACGAGGCAGGCTTGCAGGAGCCGGATCGCGAGATCCTGCTGTTCGAGGCACGTGAGCAGAAGCCCGACGTCGAAGTCGGCGAGTATGTCGAGGAACCCGTTCCGTCGATCGAATTCGGTCGCATCGGCGCGCAGGCCGCGAAGCAGGTGATCCTGCAGAAGGTGCGCGACGCAGAGCGCGAGCAGATCCTGAACGACTACCTCGAGCGTGGTGAAAAGATCATGACGGGTACGGTGAAGCGCCTCGACAAGGGCAACTTCATCGTCGAATCGGGCCGTGTCGAGGCGCTGCTGCGCCGCGATCAGCTGATCCCGAAGGAAAACCTGCGCGTGGGTGACCGCGTGCGCGCTTACATCGCGAAGGTCGACCGCACCGCGCGCGGCCCGCAGATCGAGCTGTCGCGTACGGCGCCCGAGTTCCTGATGAAGCTGTTCGAGATGGAAGTGCCGGAAATCGAGCAAGGCCTGCTCGAGATCAAGGCGGCTGCCCGCGACCCGGGCGTGCGCGCGAAGATCGGCGTCATCGCGTACGACAAGCGGATCGATCCGATCGGCACCTGCGTCGGCATCCGCGGTTCCCGCGTGCAGGCCGTGCGCAACGAGCTCGGTGGCGAAAACATCGACATCGTGCTATGGTCGGAGGATCCCGCCCAGTTCGTGATCGGCGCGCTCGCGCCGGCAGCTGTCCAGTCGATTGTCGTCGATGAAGAAAAGCACTCGATGGACGTCGTCGTCGACGAGAACGAGCTGGCTGTCGCGATCGGCCGCAGCGGTCAGAACGTTCGTCTTGCAGGCGAACTGACCGGCTGGCAGATCAACATCATGACGCCGGACGAATCCGCCCTGAAGCAGGGTGAAGAGCGCGACCGGCTGCGTGCACTGTTCATGGCGCGTCTCGACGTCGACGAAGAAGTTGCCGACATCCTGATCGACGAAGGCTTCACGAGCCTGGAAGAGATTGCGTACGTGCCGCTCAACGAAATGCTCGAAATCGAGGCGTTCGACGAGGACACCGTGCACGAACTGCGCAACCGTGCACGCGACGCGCTGTTGACGATGGCCATCGCGAACGAAGAAAAGGTCGAGAACGCAGCGCTGGATCTCAAGAGCCTCGACGGCATCACGCCGGAGTTGCTCGCGAAGCTGGCCGAACACGGCGTGCAGACGCGCGACGATCTCGCCGAGTTGGCTGTTGATGAACTGGTCGACATGACCGGGATGGAAGAGGATGCCGCTAAGGCGTTGATCATGAAAGCACGTGAACATTGGTTCCAGTGAGAAATGACCATGGCGCACTGATTTGATGGCGGCCGTATGGCCTGACCCGATGCTAACCGCAAGGAATCGGTCCTTGCACTAAGAGGAATGAATGGCGAGTAACAACGTAGCCCAATTTGCCGCGGAACTGAAAATGCCTGCTGGTGTGCTGCTCGAACAGCTGCAGGCAGCGGGCGTCCAGAAAGCGAGTGAAGACGATGCGCTGTCCGAGACGGACAAGGCGCGTCTGCTCGATCATTTGCGCAAGTCGCACGGCGCAACCGACGGCGACAAGCGCAAGATCACGCTGACCCGCAAGCATACGTCGGAGATCAAGCAATCTGACGCGACGGGCAAGGCTCGCACCATTCAGGTCGAGGTCCGCAAGAAGCGCACGTTCGTCAAGCGCGACGACGTGAGCGAGGGTGCGGAACAGGGTCAGGCGCAGGTTGCCGAGGCGGACGACGATGCGGAACTGAAGCGTCGCGAAGAAGAAGCGCGCCGTGAGGCCGAGCTGCTCGAGAAGCAGGCGCAGGAGCTTCGCGAGCGCCAGGAACGCCTCGAGCGCGAGGAAGCAGATCGCCGCGCCCGCGAGGAAGCGGCGGAAGCCGAGCGTCGTCGCGCCGAGGAAGAGGCCGCAGTGAAGCGTGCCGCGGCCGAAGCTGCGGCGGCACAGCAGCAGGCGGCCGCACAGCAGGCTGCTGCAGTTGAGCAGCAGGAAGCGGCGAGCACGCAGTCCGCGCAGGACGAAGCACGCGCAGCCGCCGAACGTGCGGCTCAGCGCGAAGCGGCGAAGAAGGCTGAAGACGCTGCCCGTGAGGCGGCGGACAAGGCGCGTGCCGAGCAGGAAGAGATCAGCAAGCGTCGCGCAGCGGCAGAAGCCGAAGCGCGTGCGATCCGCGAAATGATGAACACGCCGCGCAAGGCCGTGGTCAAGGCAGTCGAGCCGCCGAAGCCGGTCGAGCCGCCGAAGCCGGCCGAAGCGAAGGGCACGCTGCACAAGCCGGCAAAACCGGAAGGTGCGCAGGCGCGTCCGGCAGTGAAGAAGCCGGCCGGTGCGGCGGCGCCGGCTACGACTGCGCCGGCAGGTGCGGGCGACCGTAACAAGAAGCCGGGCGCAGGCAAGGGCGGCTGGCAGGACGACGCGTCGAAGCGTCGCGGCATCAAGACGCGCGGCGATTCGAGCGGCGGCGTCGACCGCGGCTGGCGCGGCGGCCCGAAGGGTCGCGGCCGTCACCAGGACAGCTCGACGTTCCAGGCGCCGACCGAACCGATCGTTCGTGAAGTGCACGTGCCGGAAACCGTGTCGGTTGCCGACCTCGCGCACAAGATGTCGGTCAAGGCCTCCGAAGTCATCAAGGTGATGATGAAGATGGGCCAGATGGTCACGATCAACCAGGTGCTGGACCAGGAAACGGCGATGATCATCGTCGAAGAACTGGGCCACCGCGCGGTTGCCGCGAAGCTGGACGATCCGGAAGCGCTGCTCGTCGAAGGCGAAACCGGTACCGATGCGGAGCAACTGCCGCGTCCGCCGGTCGTCACGGTCATGGGTCACGTCGACCACGGCAAGACCTCGCTGCTCGACCACATCCGCCGCGCGAAGGTTGCAGCGGGCGAAGCGGGCGGCATTACGCAGCACATCGGCGCATACCACGTCGAAACGCCGCGCGGCGTCATCACGTTCCTCGATACGCCGGGTCACGAAGCGTTCACGGCAATGCGTGCACGTGGCGCGAAGGCAACCGACATCGTGGTGCTGGTGGTGGCAGCCGACGACGGTGTGATGCCGCAGACGAAGGAAGCCATCGCCCACGCGAAGGCAGGCGGTGTGCCGATCGTCGTCGCGATCAACAAGATCGACAAGCCGGATGCGAATCTCGATCGCGTCAAGCAGGAGCTGGTCGCGGAAGGCGTCGTACCGGAAGAGTACGGCGGCGATTCGCCGTTCGTGCCGGTTTCGGCGAAGACGGGCGCGGGTATCGACGATCTGCTCGAGAACGTGCTGCTGCAAGCCGAAGTGCTGGAGCTGAAGGCACCGGTCGAGGCGCCGGCCAAGGGCATCGTGATCGAAGCGAAGCTCGACAAGGGCAAGGGCCCGGTCGCGACGATCCTGGTGCAGTCCGGTACGCTGAACCGAGGCGACGTCGTGCTGGCGGGTACGGCCTATGGCCGCGTGCGCGCGATGCTCGACGAAAACGGCAAGCCGACGAAGGAAGCCGGCCCGTCGATCCCGGTCGAAATCCAGGGTCTGTCGGAAGTGCCGGGTGCCGGCGAAGAAGTGATTGTGCTGCCGGACGAGCGCAAGGCGCGTGAAATCGCGCTGTTCCGTCAGGGCAAGTTCCGCGACGTCAAGCTTGCGAAGCAGCAGGCCGCGAAGCTGGAAAGCATGCTCGAGCAGATGGGCGAAGGCGAAGTGCAGAACCTGCCGCTCATCATCAAGGCAGACGTGCAAGGCTCGCAGGAAGCACTCGTGCAATCGCTGCTCAAGCTGTCGACCGACGAAGTGCGCGTGCAGATCGTGCACAGCGCGGTGGGTGGCATCAGCGAAAACGACGTCAACCTCGCAACGGCATCGAAGGCGGTCATCATCGGCTTCAACACGCGTGCAGATGCACAGGCGCGCAAGCTGGCTGAGTCGAACGGCATCGACATCCGTTACTACAACATCATCTATGACGCAGTGGATGAGGTGAAGGCGGCGATGTCGGGCATGCTGGCGCCGGAGAAGCGCGAAGTCATCACCGGCATGGTCGAGGTGCGCCAGGTCTTCAAGGTACCGAAGATCGGTGCAGTCGCCGGCTGTATGGTGACGGACGGTATCGTCAAGCGCTCGTCGTCGGTGCGCGTGCTGCGCAACAACGTCGTGATCTTCACGGGCGAACTCGAATCGCTGAAGCGCTTCAAGGACGACGTGAAGGAAGTGAAGCAAGGCTTCGAGTGCGGTATGTCGGTGAAGAACTTCAACGACATCGTCGAAGGCGACCAGTTCGAAGTCTTCGAAGTGACCGAAGTCGCGCGTACGCTGTAACCCTCGCGCATCGGCTCATGGGCGGGGCAGGCTTTGGGCCTGTCCCGCCCATTTTCATGGTGGCGTGCCAACACCGGCCGTCGCTTTATCCTGATAAACGGATCACGGATCGATCATGTCCAGGAAACGTACTTCCCCCAATCGCAACGTGCAGATCGCTGACCAGATTCAGCGCGATCTGTCCGAACTCATCATGCGCGAGGTCAAAGACCCGCGCATCGGCATCGTGACCATCCAGAGCGTGGAGCTCACACCGGATTACGCACACGCGAAGGTCTACTTCACCGCGTTGACCGGCGATCCGGACAAGACGCAGGAAGCGCTGAACCACGCGTCGGGTCACTTGCACAACCTGTTGTTCAAGCGCCTGCACATCCATACGGTGCCGACGCTGCATTTCCACTACGACCAGACGATCGAGAAGGCCGTGGAAATGTCGCGCCTGATCAAGGAAGCGAACTCGACGCGCGCGAAGGACGACGACGAGGCCGATTCGGCCGCCAAGGACGACTGAGCTCGACCGGCCTATGACGACTGCAGCACCCCAACGTCCGCGCGTGCCCCGGCGCGTGCTGGACGGTGTCCTCCTGCTCGACAAGCCGGTCGGCCTGTCGAGCAACGATGCGCTGATTCGCGCGAAGCGTCTGCTGCTCGCGAAGAAAGCCGGTCACACCGGTACGCTCGATCCGCTGGCTTCGGGCCTGCTGCCGCTGTGCTTCGGCGAGGCGACGAAGTTCTCGCAGGATCTGCTCGAAGCGGACAAGACCTACGAGGCGACGATGCGTCTCGGCCAGCGTACGGCCACCGGCGACGCGGAAGGCGAAGTGATCGAGACGCGGCCCGTCGAATGCGACCGCGCGGCGGTGGAGGCCGCGCTCGTGCGCTTCACCGGCGAGATCGTGCAGGTGCCGCCGATGTATTCGGCGCTCAAGCGCGATGGCAAGCCGCTGTACGAATATGCGCGGGCGGGGCAGACCGTCGAGCGCGAGGGCCGCAACGTGACGATCCTCGCACTCGAGCTGCTCGCGTGCGACCTGCCTGACGTGACGTTTCGCGTGACCTGCAGCAAGGGCACTTACGTGCGTACGCTGGCCGAGGATATCGGCGAGGCGCTCGGTTGCGGCGCGCATCTGACGATGCTGCGTCGCACGGGCGTCGGCGCGCTGACGCTCGAGCATGCGGTGACGCTCGATGCGCTGTCCGATGCGGACGAAGCGTCGCGCGATGCGTGGCTCCAGCCGGTCGACGCGTTGCTATCGACGTTTCCACTGGTTCGTCTCGATGAAACCAGCGCGAAACGGTTCCTGCACGGCCAGCGTCTGCCGCTGTCGGCGCTCGATCCGATCGATGCGGCCGAAGGCGAGCGTGTGCGCGTCTATGACGCCACGCGGCTGCTCGGCGTGGCGCGCAAGGCGAATGGTGTGCTGGCGCCGGAACGGCTCGTCGTCACGGCGGTCTGACGCGCGCTGCGCGAACGCGCGCCCATTGGAATAAGAAAGCCCGGTCGATGTCGACCGGGCTTTTTGTTTGCGTCCAGGCTGCGTGTTCAGTGTGCAGCCGATGCCGCGGCACCTGCATCGCCACCACCCGAGCGCTCGGGCTTCGTGATCCAGATCAGCCCGATCAGCAGCACGAAGATCGCCGCCGAGATGTAGAACAGGTCATTCACGCCGAGCTGCGCGGCCTGCTGCGTGGCCATGTTGTTGATCAGCCCGTGCGCCTGGTCCTGTGTCAGCCCAAGGTTGCCCATCTGGGTGACGGCCTGGTTGAACGTCGGATTGTAGACGTTCGTCTGCTCGACCAGTTGCGCGTGATGGAAGTTGTTGCGATGGTCCCAAGCGGTCTGAAAGATCGACGTACCGATACCGCCGCACATGATCCGCACGAAGTTCGACAGGCCCGATGCCGCAGGGATGCGGTGGCCGGGCAGGCCGGACAGCGTGATCGACACCAGCGGGATGAAGAAGCCGGCCATCGCGATGCCCTGCACGAGCGTCGGCAGCGTCAGCGACCATTCGTCGACGCCCGTCGTGTAGCGCGAGCGCATCCAGAAGCACAGCGCAAACGTCAGGAACGACGCCGTCGAGATGAAGCGCGGATCGGTGCGTGGCAGATACTTCCCGGTGAGCGGAGACAGCAGGATCGCGAACAGCCCGACCGGCGCCATCACGAGACCGGCATCGGTCGCGGTGTAGCCGATCTGCGTCTGCAGCCACAGCGGCAACAGCACGAGGTTGCCGAAGTACAGGCCGTACCCGATCGACAGCGCAACCGTACCGCCGGTGAAGTTCCGCATGCGGAACAGCGACAGGTCGACGACCGGATGCTCGGCAGTCAATTCCCAGATGACGAAGAACGCGAACGCAATGACGGCGGTCAGCGCGAGCACGATGATGGTCGTCGACGCGAACCAGTCGAGATCCTTGCCCTTGTCGAGCATGATCTGCAGCGATCCGACCCAGATGACCAGCAGCGCGAGGCCCACGCCGTCGATCGGCGCGCGGCGCACGGCCGACTCCCGGTTGCGGTAGATCGCCCACGTCGCGGCGGCGGCGGCGATGCCGACCGGGATGTTGACATAGAAGATCCACGGCCACGAGTAGTTGTCCGAGATCCAGCCGCCGAGGATCGGGCCGGCGACGGGCGCGATCAGCGTCGTCATCGCCCATAGCGCGAGCGCCATCGGTGCCTTGGCGCGTGGGTAGCTCGACAGCAGGAGCGCTTGCGACAGCGGAATCATCGGGCCGGCCACCGCGCCTTGCAGCACGCGCGACCCGAGCAGGAACGGCAGGTTGGGCGAGAGACCGCACATCCACGACGAAATCACGAACAGGATGATCGACGCGAGGAACAGGCGCACCTGCCCGAAGCGGTCGGTCAGCCAGCCGGTCAGCGGCACCGAGATCGCGTTCGCGACCGCGAACGACGTGATGACCCACGTGCCCTGGTCGGACGACACGCCGAGGTCGCCCGAGATGGTCGGGATCGCGACGTTCGCGATGGACGTGTCGAGCACGTTCATGAACACCGCGAGCGATACCGCGATCGTCCCGATCACGAGTTGCCCGCCCTGCAAGGGCGGGTGAGAGACAGGAGCCTGTGCCATGTCGGTTGTTTTTCCGGAGTCGGAACGGTTACATCATCTTCGCGACGGCATTCGACTTCGACGCGGCCGGCGCCGATGCGTTGCCGCCTGCGTTCTCGGCGACGATGCGGGCGATTTCGGCGTCGGCTTCATCGCCGTATTTCGCGAACACGTTGGTCTCGTAGACGGTGTTCGGCGCGTTCACGAGCTGGTCGCCGCGTTCGTCCTTGATGTCCACGTCGACCTGCATCGACAGGCCGATGCGCAGCGGATGCTTGTCGAGATCCTTCGGATCGAGTTCGATCCGCACCGGCAGGCGCTGCACGACCTTGATCCAGTTACCCGTCGCGTTCTGCGCCGGCAGCAGCGAGAACGCCGAGCCCGTACCGGCCGAGAAGCCGACCACCTTGCCGTGGTAGACCGCCGACGAGCCGTAGATGTCGGCCGTCAGTTCGACCGGCTGGCCGATGCGCATGTGCTTGAGCTGGACTTCCTTGAAGTTCGCATCGACCCACACTGCGTTCAGCGGCACCACCGACATCAGCGGCGTGCCCGGCGACACGCGCTGGCCGACCTGCACCGAGCGCTTCGCGACATAGCCGGTGACCGGCGCGGGGAGCACGTTACGAGCATTCGCCAGGTACGCGTCGCGAACCTTCGCGGCCGCGGCCATCACGTTCGGGTGCGAGGCGATGGTCGTGTTCGCGGTCAGCGCGCGGTTCGATGCGAGCTGTTGCTGCGAGGCATCAAGCGATGCCTGGGCGGCACGAACGGCGTCGCGAGCGTGCGAGATTTCTTCCTGCGACACGGCGCCCGTCTGCGCGACGGCCACGCGGCGACGGAGGTCGTCCTCGGCCTTCGACAGGTCGGACTGGCGCAGCGCGACTTGCGCGCGGTACTGGTCGTCGTTGACGAACAGGCCGCGCACCTGGCGCACCGTTTGCGCGAGATTGGCTTCGGCCTGCTGCAGCGCGACTTGCGAGTCGGCCGGGTCGAGCACGACGAGCGGATCGCCGGCCTTGACGGTCTGCGTATCGTCGGCCTTCACCGCGATCACGGTACCGGTGACTTGCGGCGTGATCTGCACGACGTTGCCGTTCACGTACGCGTCGTCGGTTCCTTCATGGAAGCGCGCGACGAGGAAGTAATACAGGCCGTACGCAATGGCCGCGATCACGATGACCGCGACGAGCAGCGTCATCATTCGCTTGCGCTTGCCGTTGTTCTGCGGCTGCGCGCTGGCGGCGTTTTGTTGGTCGCTCATGGCGATTTTCTCCGTCCGTTATTTCGAGTGTCTGCGTAGTGGTGGCGCCGGATCAGTTGGCGGCCTGTTTTGTCGGCTTGTCGGCATCGGGTGCGGCGAGCGGCGTGCCGGTCGCGTCGAACCCGCCACCCAGTGCCTTGATCAGCGCGAGCTGCATGTCGCGGCGGCGCATCTTCAGGTTGGTCACCGTCTGCTCCGAGGCGAGGCGGTTGCTGTCCGCGGTCAGCACCTGCAGCTGCGGCGACAGGCCGGCCTTGTAGCGGATGACCGCGAGGTCATAGGCGCGCGTCGATGCGTCGAGTGCGCGTTGCGCATCGCCCATCTGGCGATCGACCGCGCGGATCGATGCAACCTGCGTCGCGACGTCGTTCAGCGCACTGATCAGCGTCTGGTTGTAGTTCGCCACCGACAGGTCGAAGTCCGCGTAGCGGCCCTTGAGCTGTGCGCGCAGCGCGCCGGCGTCGAAAATCGGCAGGTGGATCGCCGGGCCGAATTGCGCCTGGCGGCTCGCGAAGTTCAGGAATTTGCCCCAGCCGAACGCATCGAAGCCGAAGCCGGCCGCGAGGTTCACGTCGGGATAGAACTCAGCCTTCGCTTCCTTCACGTCGTGCATCGCGGCTTCGACCTGCCAGCGCGCGGCGACGATGTCGGGGCGGCGCGACACGAGATCGGCCGGCAGGTTGCCGGGCAGCGCGACTTCGCCGCTCGGGTTCAGCACGGGCGCGGCGATCTGCAACCCGCGATCCGGGCCCTTGCCGAGCAGCGCGGCGAGCTGGTAGCGCACTGTCGTGATCTGGCCATCGAGATCGGACAGCGAAGCCTGGGTCGTCGCGATATTGCCGCGCGCAGTCTGGCGTTCGACGTTGGTGTCGAGACCGGCGGACACACGGCCGTCGGTGATCTTGCCGACCGTCTCGCGGTTGGTGATCTCGCGCTGCGCGATATCGCGCAGCGCATAGAGTTGCGCGAGCGAGTTGTAGCTGCGTGCGACCGACGACGCGAGCGTGATGCGTGCCTGCTGCATGTCGGCTTCGGCCGCCTTTTCCTGCGACACGGCGGTGTGCAGGCGTTCGCGGTTCTTGCCCCACAGGTCGAGTTCCCACGACGCGCTCGCGAGCGCGTTGTTCTCGCTGTACCACTGACCGCCGTACGGGGGCGGAAACAGCGCGTTCCCCGAATACAGCTCGCGCGTCCACGAATAGCTGGCTTCCGCCTTGGGCATCAGGCTCGAACGCGACGATTCGATGTACGACGACGCCTTTGCGATGCGCGCCTGCGCCTGCGCGATCGACGGATTGCCCTGCAGGGCCTCGTCGATCAGCCTCGGCAACTGCGGATCGCCGAACTGGCTGGCCCAGTCGAGCGCCGGCCACTGGCCGCCCTGGGCCGGCAGGCTCTGGGCGGATGCGAATTGCGACGCGGGAGCGATCTGCTTGTCGCTCTTGATGCCGATGTAGTTCGCGCAGCCTGCCAGCGCCAGTGCGGCGACCGCAGCGGCGACGGCGGCGCGGCACGACCCGGCGCGCACGGACAACGGGGAGGATTTCATCGCGCTGATCCCTGACTCGGAATGAATGATGGACACTGCAAGGATTTCCTTACATTAATCTGTCAAAAGTAATTGTTATGGCAACTATTACGTGATGCTGCCGCCGGCGGTTTCGCAGTAGTTGCTGAGAATGCGGCGCAGCATGCTCTTCAGGAACCCGACTTCCTCCGGCGTAAACCCGTCCAGTACCTGGTCGAGCACACTGCGGAAAATCGGCGGCAGCCGTTCGGCGAGCGCACGGCCTTCGTCGGTCAGCTCGAGGCGCACGACGCGCCGATCCTCGATGCTGCGAACGCGGGACAGCAGGCCGCGTTTCTCGACCCGGTCGAGCAGGCGCGTGACCGCGCTCGCGTCGATCCCGTACTCGCGCGCGAGCTCGGCGGCCGTCGAGCATTTGCCGACCGCGATCATGAACAGCATGCTCGCCTGCGTGCCAGTGATGCCTAGCTCTTCCTGCGTGCGTTGCGTGACGAGGTTGGTCATCACCGATTTCACGCGCGACATCAGATAGCCGACGCTGTCGTTCATCTGATATGAAGACAGCTGCGAGACGGGCGGTTGGGTAGAAGAATCCGACATAAAACCCTGAAGCTGCAATAGTTGACTAGGCAGCAGTATAGGCACAGTTGCTTGCCGCGGCAAATGTTAATCGAACGGCAAAGGGCGCGCTTTGGGTCCCATAAATCCACTATTGCAATAAGGTTTTTGGGCTTGCCAACGGCGCGGGTTTCGGCCGACCGGCGGGTTCCAGGGGAGGGGGTGCCGGTCGTCTGGTGTTGCGTCGCAACGTGCCCGTCAGCTCCCGACATCCGCACGTGCTATAATTTGTGGCTTTCCAAGCTGCAATGCGCGCGCCCGTGAAAAACGAGCGGGCGCTTTTGCGCGTTCAAACGATTTCCAGGTTTCTATGACCCGCGCCCTTCGCAATATCGCCATCATCGCCCACGTCGACCACGGCAAGACTACGCTCGTCGACCAACTGCTTCGCCAGTCCGGCACCTTCCGCGAGAACCAGCAGATTGCGGAGCGGGTGATGGACTCGAACGACATCGAAAAAGAGCGCGGGATCACGATTCTCGCGAAGAACTGCGCGGTCGAGTATGAAGGCACGCACATCAACATCGTCGACACGCCGGGGCACGCGGACTTCGGTGGCGAGGTGGAGCGCGTGCTGTCGATGGTCGACTCGGTGCTGCTGCTCGTCGACGCGGTCGAGGGCCCGATGCCGCAGACCCGCTTCGTCACGAAGAAGGCGCTCGCGCTCGGCCTGAAGCCGATCGTCATCGTCAACAAGATCGACCGTCCGGGTGCGCGGATCGACTGGGTCATCAACCAGACCTTCGACCTGTTCGACAAGCTCGGCGCAACCGAAGAGCAGCTCGATTTCCCGATCGTCTACGCATCGGGCCTGAACGGCTATGCGTCGCTCGACCCGGCCGCGCGCGAAGGCGACATGCGCCCGCTGTTCGAGGCAGTCCTCGAGCACGTGCCGGTCCGCCCGGCGGATCCGGACGCGCCGCTGCAGCTGCAGATCACGTCGCTCGACTATTCGACGTACGTCGGCCGGATCGGCGTCGGCCGCATCACGCGCGGTCGCATCAAGCCGGGCCAGCCGGTTGCGATGCGCTTTGGCCCGGAAGGCGATGTGCTGAACCGCAAGATCAACCAGGTGCTGTCGTTCACGGGTCTCGAGCGCGTGCAGGTCGAATCGGCCGAAGCGGGCGACATCGTGCTGATCAACGGTATTGAAGACGTCGGCATCGGCGCAACGATCTGCGCGGTGGATACGCCGGAAGCGCTGCCGATGATCACCGTCGACGAGCCGACGCTGACGATGAACTTCCTCGTCAACTCGTCGCCGCTCGCCGGCCGCGAAGGCAAGTTCGTCACGAGCCGCCAGATCCGCGACCGCCTGATGAAGGAGCTGAACCACAACGTCGCGCTGCGCGTGAAGGACACCGGCGACGAAACGGTGTTCGAAGTGTCGGGCCGGGGTGAGCTGCACCTGACGATTCTCGTCGAGAACATGCGTCGTGAAGGCTACGAGCTGGCCGTGTCGCGTCCGCGCGTCGTGATGCAGGAAATCGACGGCGTGCGTCACGAGCCGTACGAACTGCTGACTGTCGACGTCGAGGACGAACATCAGGGTGGCGTGATGGAAGAGCTCGGCCGCCGCAAGGGCGAGATGCTCGACATGGCGTCGGACGGCCGCGGCCGCACGCGTCTGGAGTACAAGATCTCGGCGCGTGGTCTGATCGGCTTCCAGAGCGAATTCCTGACGCTCACGCGCGGCACGGGCCTGATGAGCCACATCTTCGATTCGTACGCACCGGTCAAGGACGGCTCGGTGTTCGAGCGCCGCAACGGCGTGCTGATCTCGCAGGACGACGGTGCTGCCGTGGCCTATGCACTGTGGAAGCTGCAGGATCGCGGCCGCATGTTCGTGAAGCCGGGTGACGCGCTCTATGAGGGCATGATCATCGGTATCCACAGCCGCGACAACGACCTCGTCGTGAACCCGATCAAGGGCAAGCAGCTGACCAACGTGCGCGCGTCGGGTACCGACGAAGCCGTACGCCTCGTGCCGCCGGTCCAGATGTCGCTGGAATACGCGGTCGAATTCATCGACGACGACGAGCTCGTCGAAGTGACGCCGCAATCGATCCGCCTGCGCAAGCGCTTCCTGAAGGAGCACGAGCGTCGCCGCGCGAGCCGCGAAGGCGCGGTCGACTAAGCGTTCCGGCCGTTCGCTGCATCACGGAAAAGGCTGCCTGCGGGCAGCCTTTTTTGCATCTGCGCAGTGTGCAATCGGGTTGTCTGCAAAACACTGTTCCCGCGGGTCGTGGCAATCCGGCAAAACCCCGTCGCGCGGTGCTTTCAGGCACATTTCGCCGTGAACTCCGGTATCGGTTCTGTGATATGCTGCGCGCACGCAAGTTTTAGGTCCTTCCAAGCAAGACTTGATTCGCAATCCGCTAAACGGTCAGGCCGTGTCGCGGAAGGTTGAGTAACCCGCTATTTCTCGAGAAGCTCGAAGAAAGGTGAGCGTAAAATGTCAGATGTAATGAAGCAGTTTCAGCTGAACTCCTATCTGTTCGGCGGCAATGCTTCGTACGTTGAAGAACTGTACGATGCATACCTCAACAATCCGGCATCGGTGCCGGAAAACTGGCGAGAGTATTTCGACGCGCTGCAGAATGTGCCTGCAACGGACGGTTCGAATGCCAATGACGTCGCCCATTTTCCGATCGTCGAATCGTTCGCCGAGCGCGCGAAGGCCAATGCCTTCATCCCGCGCGAAAGCACGACCAACCTGGCTGCGGCACGCAAGCAGGTGCACGTCCAGTCCCTGATCAGCGCGTATCGCTTCCTCGGCTCGCAATGGGCCAATCTGGATCCCCTGAAGCGTCGCGAACGTCCCGCCATTCCCGAGCTCGAACCCGCGTTCTACGATTTCTCCGAAGGCGACCTCGACCAGACGTACAGCGCAAGCAACCTGTACTTCGGTTTCGACCAGGCTTCGCTGCGTGACATCGTCAAGGGTCTGCGCGACACGTACTGCGGCACGATCGGCGCCGAGTACATGTACATCAGCGACCCGGAACAGAAGCGCTGGTGGCAGGAGCGCCTGGAGTCGACCCGCGCGACGCCGAACTTCTCGGCAGACGAGAAGAAGCACATCCTGAATCGCCTGACGGCCGCTGAAGGCCTCGAGCGTTACCTGCATACCAAGTACGTCGGCCAGAAGCGCTTCTCGCTCGAAGGCGGCGAAAGCTTCATCGCGGCGATGGACGAAGTCGTCCAGCACGCGGGCAAGCGCGGCGTGCAGGAAATCATCATCGGCATGGCCCACCGTGGCCGTCTGAACGTGCTGGTCAACACGCTGGGCAAGATGCCGGCCGACCTGTTCGCCGAATTCGAAGGCAAGCACGTCGACGACCTGCCGGCCGGTGACGTGAAGTACCACAAGGGCTTCTCGTCGGACGTGTCGACGGAAGGCGGCCCGGTCCACCTGTCGCTCGCGTTCAACCCGTCGCACCTCGAAATCGTGAACCCGGTGGTCGAAGGTTCCGCGAAGGCACGGATGGACCGTCGCGGCGACGAAGACGGCCTGCAAGTGCTGCCGGTGCAGATCCATGGTGACGCAGCCTTCGCTGGCCAGGGCGTCGTGATGGAAACGCTGAACCTCGCGCAGACGCGCGGCTACGGCACGCACGGCACGCTGCACATCGTCATCAACAACCAGATCGGCTTCACGACGTCCGACCCGCGCGATGCGCGCTCGACGCTGTACTGTACCGACGTCGTCAAGATGATCGAAGCGCCGGTGCTGCACGTGAACGGCGACGATCCGGAAGCTGTCGTGCTCGCGATCCAGATCGCGATCGACTACCGGATGCAGTTCCACAAGGATGTCGTGATCGACATCGTCTGCTTCCGCAAGCTGGGCCACAACGAGCAGGACACGCCGGCGGTCACGCAGCCGCTGATGTACAAGAAGATCGCGCAGCACCCGGGCACCCGTGCGCTGTACGCCGAGAAGCTCGTGCAGCAAGGCGTGATCACCGCGGAAGACGCCGACAACTTCGTGAAGGCGTACCGCAAGGCGATGGACGACGGTCACCACACGGTCGACCCGGTCCTGTCGAACTACAAGAGCAAGTACGCGGTCGACTGGGTTCCGTTCCTGAACCGTAAGTGGACGGATGCAGCCGACACGGCCGTGCCGCTCGCGGAACTGAAGCGCCTCGGCGAACGCATCACGACAGTCCCGGAAAACTTCAAGGTTCACCCGCTCGTCGAGCGCGTGATCAACGACCGTCGCAACATGGCGCGTGGCGACCAGCCGCTCGACTGGGGCATGGGCGAACACCTCGCGTTCGCGTCGCTCGTCGCATCGGGTTACTCGGTGCGCCTGACCGGCCAGGACTCGGGCCGCGGCACGTTCACGCACCGTCACGCGGTGCTGCACGACCAGAACCGCGAGCGCTGGAACGACGGCACGTACGTGCCGCTGCAGAACATCGCTGAAGGCCAGGCGAAGTTCACGGTGATCGACTCGGTGCTGTCGGAAGAAGCGGTGCTGGGCTTCGAATACGGTTACTCGACCGCCGAGCCGAACACGCTCGTGCTGTGGGAAGCGCAGTTCGGCGACTTCGTCAACGGCGCGCAGGTCGTGATCGACCAGTTCATCTCGTCGGGCGAAGTGAAGTGGGGCCGCGTGTCGGGTCTCACGATGCTGCTGCCGCACGGCTACGAAGGCCAGGGTCCGGAGCACTCGTCGACGCGTATCGAGCGTTTCCTGCAACTGTGCGCGGATCACAACATGCAGGTCGTTCAACCGACGACGCCGGCGCAGATTTTCCACCTGCTGCGTCGCCAGATGATCCGCCTGTTCCGCAAGCCGCTGATCGTCGCGACGCCGAAGTCGCTGCTGCGTCACAAGGAAGCGGTGTCGGACCTGTCGGAACTCGCGAAGGGTTCGTTCCAGCCGGTGCTGGGCGAAACCGACGGCGGCATCGACGCGAAGAAGGTCAAGCGCGTGCTGGCATGCTCGGGCCGCGTGTATTACGACCTCGTCGCCCATCGCCGCGAAGCGAAGGCGAACGACGTCGCGATCATCCGTATCGAGCAGCTGTATCCGTTCGCGCACAAGCAGTTCGAAGCCGAAATGAAGAAGTACGAGAACGCGACTGAAGTGGTCTGGGTGCAGGACGAGCCGCAGAACCAGGGCCCCTGGTTCTACGTCGAGCACCATCTGAAGGAAGGCATGAAGGAAGGGCAGAAGCTGGCATACAGCGGCCGTCCGGCTTCGGCCTCGCCGGCGGTTGGCTACTACGCGAAGCACTACGAGCAGCAGAAGGCCCTCATCGAAGGTGCTTTCGGTCGCCTGAAGAGCGCATCGATCGCGAAATAACCGACGGAAGCGAAACGGGAAGGCGCCATGCGCTTTCCCGTCTCTTTTGGCCCGCCGGGCGCGTCGCGCGCCGCACCGGCCGAAGGAATCGCACGAACCTCGTCACACCCCAGATTAAGCATCCAGGAAAATCACATGGCTATCGTAGAAGTCAAAGTCCCCCAGCTTTCGGAGTCGGTTTCGGAAGCCACCATGCTGCAGTGGAAGAAGAAGCCGGGCGAAGCAGTTGCTCAAGACGAAATCCTGATCGAACTCGAGACCGACAAGGTCGTGCTCGAAGTGCCGGCACCGGCCGCGGGCGTGCTCGCGCAAGTGCTGCAGAACGACGGTGACACCGTCGTTGCCGATCAGCTGATCGCAACGATCGACACCGAAGCGAAGGCAGGTGCAGCCGAAGCCGCGGCAGGCGCCGCCGAAGTCAAGCCGGCAGCAGCGCCTGCTGCAGCCGCACCGGCAGCACAGCCGGTCGCCGCAGCGGCATCGTCGGCCACCGCATCGCCGGCCGCGTCGAAGCTGCTGGCCGAGAAGGGCCTGTCGGCGGGCGACGTCGCAGGTTCGGGCCGCGACGGCCGCGTCACGAAGGGCGACGCGCTGGCAGCAGGCAGCGCACCGAAGGCCGCTCCGGCCGCCGCACCGGCCAAGGCGGCCGCTGCGAAGCCGTCGCTGCCGGAAGTGAAGGTGCCGGCATCGGCCGCGACCTGGCTGAACGACCGTCCGGAACAGCGCGTGCCGATGTCGCGCCTGCGCGCGCGTATCGCCGAGCGTCTGCTCGAGTCGCAGCAGACCAACGCGATCCTGACCACGTTCAACGAAGTGAACATGGCCCCGGTCATGGAACTGCGCAACAAGTACAAGGACAAGTTCGAGAAGGAACACGGCGTGAAGCTCGGCTTCATGTCGTTCTTCGTGAAGGCGGCCGTCCACGCGCTGAAGAAGTTCCCGCTCGTGAACGCATCGATCGACGGTAACGACATCGTCTACCACGGCTACTTCGACATCGGTATCGCTGTCGGCTCGCCGCGCGGCCTCGTCGTGCCGATCCTGCGCAACGCGGATCAACTGAGCCTCGCCGAGATCGAAAAGAAGATCGCCGAATTCGGCCAGAAGGCGAAGGACGGCAAGCTGTCGATCGAGGAAATGACGGGCGGTACGTTCTCGATCTCGAACGGCGGCGTGTTCGGCTCGATGCTGTCGACCCCGATCATCAACCCGCCGCAGTCGGCAATCCTCGGCGTGCACGCGACGAAGGAGCGTCCGGTCGTCGAAAACGGCCAGATCGTGATCCGTCCGATCAACTACCTCGCGCTGTCGTACGACCACCGCATCATCGACGGCCGCGAAGCCGTGCTGTCGCTCGTCGCGATGAAGGATGCGCTGGAAGATCCGGCACGCCTGCTGCTCGACCTGTAAGCCGAGTTTCACCGCATTGACCCGCACCGCACGGGCGCGCGACACGCGCGGCCCGTGCGGTTGCACAAGAAGAAAGGATTGTCATGTCCAAGGAATTTGACGTCGTCGTGATCGGCGCCGGCCCCGGCGGCTACATCGCCGCGATCCGCGCCGCGCAGCTCGGCAAGACGGTTGCCTGTATCGAAAAGTGGAAGAACCCGGCCGGCGCGCTGAAGCTCGGCGGCACGTGCCTGAATGTCGGCTGCATCCCGTCGAAGGCGCTGCTCGCATCGTCGGAAGAGTTCGAGAACACGTCGCACCACCTGGCCGACCACGGCATCACGGTTGACGGCGTGAAGATCGACGTCGCGAAGATGCTCGGCCGCAAGGACGCGATCGTCGAAAAGATGACGAGCGGGATCGAGTTCCTGTTCAAGAAGAACAAGATCACCTGGCTGAAGGGCCATGGCAAGTTCACCGGCAAGACCGACGCCGGCGTGCAGATCGAAGTGAGCGGCGAAGGTGAAACCGAAGTCGTCACCGCGAAGAACGTGATCATCGCGACGGGCTCGAAGGCGCGTCACCTGCCGGGCATTCCGGTCGACAACAAGATCGTGTCGGACAACGAAGGTGCGCTGACGTTCGACTCGGTGCCGAAGAAGCTCGCCGTGATCGGCGCAGGCGTGATTGGCCTCGAGCTCGGCTCGGTGTGGCGTCGCCTCGGTGCCGAAGTGACGGTGCTCGAAGCGCTGCCGGCGTTCCTCGGTGCAGCTGACGAAGCGCTCGCGAAGGAAGCGGCCAAGCTGTTCAAGAAGCAGGGCCTCGACATCAACCTCGGCGTGAAGATCGGCGAAGTGAAGGCGACCGCGGATGGCGTGTCGATCGCTTACACGGACAAGGACGGCAACGCGCAGACGCTCGACGCCGACCGCCTGATCGTGTCGGTCGGCCGCGTGCCGAACACCGACAACCTCGGCCTCGAGGCAATCGGCCTGAAGGCGAACGAGCGCGGCTTCATCGATGTGGACGACCACTGCCGCACGGCGGTGCCGAACGTGTACGCGATCGGCGACGTGGTGCGTGGCCCGATGCTCGCGCACAAGGCGGAAGACGAAGGCGTGCTGGTCGCGGAAGTGATCGACGGCCAGAAGCCGCACATCGACTACAACTGCATTCCGTGGGTGATCTACACGTACCCGGAAATCGCATGGGTCGGCAAGACGGAGCAGCAGCTGAAGGCGGAAGGCCGCGAGATCAAGTCGGGCAAGTTCCCGTTCTCGATCAACGGCCGCGCGCTCGGCATGAACGCGCCGGACGGCTTTGTGAAGATGATCGCGGACGCGAAGACCGACGAACTGCTCGGCGTGCACGTGATCGCGGCGAACGCGTCGGACCTGATCGCGGAAGCCGTGGTGGCGATGGAATTCAAGGCGGCGTCGGAAGACATCGCCCGCATCTGCCATCCGCACCCGTCGATGTCGGAAGTGATGCGCGAAGCGGCGCTCGCCGTCGACAAGCGCTCGCTGAACAGCTGAGCGCGGTGTAGCGCCGACCGGCTATCGGCCGGCGCAGCCGTCTCATGACGAGGGCGGGCGGGGTTTCCCGTCCGCCTTCGTTTTTTCCGGTTTGCCCGATGAACGTCACCGAATACTACACGCGCGAACTGACCACGCGCGGCTATCAGTCCGATCCCGCACAGCGCGCGGCCGTCGATCGCCTGCAGCAATGTTTCGACGAATGGGTCGAGTACAAGGCACGCCGCTCGAACGCATTCAAGAAACTCATCAATCATCCCGACCTGCCGCGCGGCGTCTACATGTGGGGCGGCGTCGGTCGCGGCAAGAGCTTCCTGATGGACAGCTTCTTCGCGGTCGTGCCCGTGCAGCGCAAGACGCGCCTGCATTTCCACGAATTCATGCGCGAAGTGCACCGCGAGCTCGAGGAGCTGAAAGGGCAGGCCGATCCGCTCGACGAACTCGCACGGCGCATCGCGAAGCGCTACCGGTTGATCTGCTTCGACGAGTTCCACGTGTCGGACATTGCCGATGCGATGATTCTGTACCGTCTGCTCGACCGCCTGTTCAACAACGGCGTGCAGTTCGTGATGACGTCCAACTATGATCCCGACGACCTGTATCCGGACGGCCTGCATCGCGACCGCATGCTGCCGGCGATCGCGCTGATCAAGTCCAAGCTCGACGTACTCAACGTCGACGCGGGCGTCGATTATCGCCAGCGCACGCTCGCGCAGGTGAAGATGTATCACACGCCGCTCGGCGCGGATGCCGATCGCGAATTGCGGCATGCGTTTCAGAAGCTCGCTGCCGTTCCCGACGAAAGCCCGCTCCTGCATATCGAGAAGCGCGAACTGAAGGCGCTGCGCAAGGCGGACGGCGTCGTATGGTTCGACTTCGCGACGCTGTGCGGCGGCCCGCGCTCGCAGAACGACTATCTCGAGCTGGCGAGCCGCTTCCATGCGATCGTGCTGTCCGAAGTACCGCAGATGTCGCCGCGCATGGCGTCCGAGGCGCGGCGCTTCACGTGGCTCATCGACGTGCTGTACGACCACAAGGTCAAGCTGCTGATGTCCGCGGCGGTGCCGGCGGAGCAGTTGTACATCGAAGGCCCGATGGCCAACGAGTTTGCGCGTACGGTCTCGCGAATCGTCGAGATGCAGTCGAAGGAATACATCGAATCGCCGCGCCGCATCGTCGATACGTCGCTGACCTGAGTGCGATTTCCGGCAATTGACGGGATTCAAACGTCAATTCCGGTCAAATTAAAGCAATCTCGGGGTAATTTCGGATTTGTCTTATATTCATTGTTGAGGTGAGCCGATATCGTTGTGTCATGGTTACTAAGGCTGGAGATGTCCATGACACCGTATCGCGATCTGACCGATCAAGAGTGGCGCTGCGTTGCGTCGCTTCTGCCCGAAATGCAGCCGCGCACCGAGTTGCGCGGCCGCCCGTTGGCCAATACGCGTGCCGTCCTGAACGGCGTGCTCTGGGTCATCTACAGCGGCGCGACGTGGTCGGCCATGCCGCGTCGTTACCCTTCGTATCAAACTTGCCATCGTCGCTTCAAGGTCTGGCACGAGACGGGCACGTTGATGAGTGTCATGCGTGAACTCTATGGCGACGCAGGCGTGAATCTGTGCAACGAGTTGTCCACGCGGATGCGCAAGCACACGCAATCGAAGGCGGCGGAAGCACGCAGCAATGCGGCACCCGCGTATCGCGCACCGGGCAGCTACGCGTCGGACGCGCTGAAGCATGCAGCGTGATGTTCATCAGCTCCCGCCACGCATGCACCAAAACAAAATCGGCCTGACGACTTCGTCGCAGGCCGATTTTTTCATTGCGCCGCGCATTCAAGCGCGAGTCGCATTATTGCTGGCGAACCCAGGTCTGCGAACGACCGAGCAGCGACACGCCGATGTAACCGCGCACGACGAGTTTCTGGCCGCCGTCTTCAAGCGTCATCTTGCACTTGTAGACCTTGCCGTTCTCCGGGTCGAGAATGTTGCCGCCGTCCCAGTGGTCGCCTTCCTTCTTCATGGCCTTGATGATCGTCATGCCCTTGATGAGCTGATCCTTGCGTTCGTCCGTGCAGGCGGTGCAGCGGCGATCAGGCGTATCGTTCGCGCCGAGGCCCTTCACGACCTTCCCGGTCAGCGCACCATCACCGTCCTCGGCGATCTGCACGAGTGCCTTCGGCTGATGCGTGTTGTCGTCGATCGTCTGCCACATGCCGATGGGGCTGTCTGCTTGTGCGAACGTGGGAGCGGCGCAAGCGAGCAGTACGCCGGCGACGGCGATGGCACGAAACGGGCGGGTCAGTTGAATCATTGTCTTCCTCCTTGTTTTGCATGTCTGTTCGATTCGCTCGCACGACCGTCTGCATGGGGCGGGCATGTTGCGAGCTTCGCCAGAATACGTGAAACCGTGCGCCACGTTTGATAGAGGGGACTCTAATCGAAACTGCCCGCGTGGCGCGGGCTGTTTGGTGACCGATCAGTTGAGCTGATATGAGAATGCGGCGTTGATGCGCGGGCTGCGTGACGCGCTTTCGACGGGTGCGTCACCCACCGGTTTCGCGACGTTCAGGTCGAGGCTGTAGAAGCGGCTGTCGGTGAGCCGTACGCCGATGCCGACCGACGACATGCGGTTCGGCGATGGCGTGCCCGCGTGCAGGTACACGCGCGCCATGTCGTATGCGATGTACGGCGTGATCGATTTCAGATACGTCCAGCCCGGCGTGAAGCCGCGGTTCACTTCGAGCGACATCCCCCAGCCCGAGTCGCCCGACGTTTCGCCCGGCTGGTAGCCGAGCGCGTAACGGGTCGAGCCGAACGAGATCTGTTCGGACGTCGGCAGCGAGTCGGGACTGTATTGCCCGGTCAGCGACACCGACGTGCCGATCCGGAACGGCCATTCGTTCGTCTGCGTGAAGGTCGCGCCGGTGCGAACGAAGGTCAGCGAGATCGGGCTGTCCACCGACGTCGTCGTCGTGCCGACGGTGATGTCCTGCGCTTTCGACGCGCCGAGGATGTTGAAGCCCTTCGCGACGTTGACGCTCAGCTTCTGTACCTGTTTCGGCTGGACGCTCGTGTAGTCGAGCTGCATCTGCAGCACGCGGACTTGCGAACGCGTGTCGATGCTGTTGCCATTGAGCTTGCTCTGGTAACGGTCTTCGTTGTGCGCTGCGTATCCCGACACCGTACCGAGCAGGCTGCGCTGGTTGTTCAGCAAGATCGGATAGGATGCCGAAAGACCCAGTTTCTCGCTCTTCACGGTGCGCTCGACGGTCGACGGCAACCCCGGGTTGTCGGTCGGCTTGCCGCGATACGTGCTGGCATCGAGGCGCGTGATCAGGCCGCTGCTGCCGACCGGCAGCGCGCCGCTGAACGCGAAGTAGGTCTGCTTGTCGCGTCCCGGCGGCGCGAGCGCCGAGATGCTCAACTGCTCGCCGAACGATGTAAGGCCGTTTTCGGTCGCGGTGATGAGACCCTGGACGCCCGGGTGGTTGAAGTCGATCCCCGTGCTGACGTTGAACGGCTTGCGAT
Source organism: Burkholderia sp. Se-20373 (assembly GCF_017104705.1). Classification (NCBI taxonomy): domain Bacteria; kingdom Pseudomonadati; phylum Pseudomonadota; class Betaproteobacteria; order Burkholderiales; family Burkholderiaceae; genus Burkholderia; species Burkholderia sp. Se-20373. Next base: position 56,222 of record NZ_JAAGPH010000038.1, read on the forward strand.
CCACCGCGAGCTCGAGCGTCGTCGCGCCGTCGGTGGTTTGCGGCGGCGGGACGTTCGCCTTCACCGTAAGGCCTGGCAGCAGCCCGAACGTGTTCACGTAGCGCTCGAACGTCGCGCGGCGCAGGGGGCGGTCGGCCGTGATGTGAGCGGCAATTGCACGAATCTTCGATTCCATCGCACCGGGCTTGCCGGTGACCTTGACGTCCGACACATAGCCTTCGACAACCGTGATGCGCACGACGCCGTTCTCGAACGTCTGCGCAGGAACGAACGCGAACGACAGTGCGAAGCCGCGATCCTGGTACAGCTTCGTCACGCCGTTGGCCGTTTCGATCAGGTCGCCGATCGTGATGTCCTTGCCGACGAGCGGGGTGAAGCGACGCGAGATCTCCTCGAACGGAATGGACTTCACGCCTTCGACCTGGAATGTGGTCGGCGTCAGGTGACGCGACAGCAACTCCTGCAATTGCGGCGCCTGCGGTGCGACCTGCACGGTCACGTTCGGGCCGGTTTTCGGCGCGTTGATCTGGGGCAGGGAGTCGAGCGGGTTACCGCCGACGCGCGTTTGTGCATGTGCCGTGCCTGCTGCCGCGATGGCGAGCAGCATCATCCATCTGTCGAGTCTGGATTTCATTGTTCTTCCTCGTTGGCCTTGCTCTTCGTCTTCTTTGTAATGCCGGCGCGCGACACCAGGGTGCCGCGCGCCGCGTGCCGCAATGCCGGTTGTGTTTGTACGGCCGCGCCATTCGCTCCGGCTGCGAAGGTGCGACCGTCCTCCTTACTTGCCAACGCTACCCAGCGTACCCAGCAACCCCGTTACCGGGGCCAGCAGCCCCGTCGAGCCGCTGCCCGACGTTGCCGTACCCGTGACGCTGCCAACCAGCGACGTGACCGGTGCGAGCGGGCTCGATCCGCCCGATCCTGCTGCGCCGCCCACTGCTCCGGTGACAGTATTCAGCAAACCGGTGACAGGCGCGAGAGGGTTTGCACTGCCTGCGCCACCTGTTGCGCCGCCGAGCGTGCCCGTGACCGTCGACACGAGATTCGTGACGGGCGCGAGCGGGCCGCCGCTGCCGCCCGCCGCACCGCTCAGTGCACCGGTGACGGTGGAGACGAGGCCGGTGACGGGCGCGAGCGGGCTGCTGCCCGATCCGCCGGTCGCGCCGCCGAGTGCGCCCGTGAGCGAGCCGAGCGGCGTCGAGCCGAGACCCGACAGCAGGCCGCCGAGCGGATTCGTCGAGCCGGAACCCGACGACGTGCCGTTCTGTACGGTCGCCGTCGAGCCGCCGACGAGGCTCGTGATCAGGCCGGGGATCGGCGCCGCGCCGTTGGGGCCGTTCGGGTTGACGAGGCCACCCGCGTTGGTCACGGTGTTGCCGACCGCGGTGACGAGCTGACCGACGTCGCCGACGAGCGGCTGGCTCGACGTGCCGCCCACCTGCTTGCCGGCCGAGCTGATCGCGCCGCCGACCTGGCCGAGCAGGCCCGAGACGGGTTGGCCGAGGCCGGTCGTCGTGCCGACCTGTTGCGTGACCTGGCCGGCGGTGATCACGAGCGGCGTGATTGCCGAGCTGAGCGGTTGCGTGACCTGCTGCACGGCGCCCGACGACAGCGTCGAACCGATCGTCGTGCCGGCAGCCGTCAAGCCGTTGGCCACCGTGTCGAGCACGGTGCCGACCGGCGTCGTGACGGGCGCGAGCGGCGCGAGCTGGCCGGTGCCGAGTGCCTTGACCGTCGAGCTCAGGCCGGACACCGTGTTGCTCGTCGCGCTGACCACGTTGCCGAGGCCCGCGACGGTCGTGCCGACCGGATCCTTGGTCGTGCCGATCTGTCCCAGCCCGTTGCTCACCGCATCGGCGGCTGCACCGACGATCGTGCCGGTGCTGGAGAGCGTGCTGCCGACACCCTTCGTCACGCCGTCGCCGAGGCCCGGCACGCTGATGTTGCCGACCGTGCTGCCGAGGTCGGTGGCCGTCTGGCCGACCGTGCTGACCACGCCCTTGGTGCCGGTGGACGTACCGCTGGTGCCGCTCGTGCTTGGCGTACCGCTCGTGCTCGGGTTGTTATTGTTGTTGCTGCTGGTCGGCGGCGAGCTGACACCACCGCCGCCGCAGGCGGCCAGCAGGCAGGCGGCGGCGAAGGCCGTGAGGGGCGCGCGCCACTGGCGCAGGGCGGCTGTCGTGAGAGAACGTTGCTGGGACATGATGGACTCCTCGCTGTCTTGTCGATTGATGGATGTTGATTTACTTGCCGTGCGTGCCGCCGAGCAGGCCGCCGATCAGTGACGTGACGGGCGCGAGCGGATTCGACGACGAACCCGAGTTCGTGACAGCGCCCGTACCGCCGGTCAATGCCGGTGCGCCGACCGTGCTGGTCACCGTGGACACGACGTTCGTCACCGGAGCGAGCGGGCTGCTGCCGCCTGCACCGCCCGTGGCGCCGCCGAGTGCGCCCGTGACCGCGCCGAGGAGACCCGTGACCGGGGCGAGCGGGCCACCGCTCGTGCCGCCCGTGGCGCCGCCGAGTGCGCCCGT
>NZ_JAAGPH010000408.1:0-252 GCF_017104705.1 Burkholderia sp. Se-20373
TATGCGGGCGCACCGAGTTGTAGTCCGTGCGCCACGCTTCGATTCTCGTGCGTGCATCGTCGAGACTGACGAACGCATGCTGGTTCAAACACTCTTCGCGCAACCGTCCGTTGAAGCTCTCGATGTGAACCTGTCCGCATTTTTGTGGGCGAGGCGGTTGAACAGCACGTTATCCGCGCGCCTGCATAAATCGCTCTCCGAACAGGATAGCAAACTGGTTCATCGCTGATTTCCAGTCGAAGGCGGACCGCA
>NZ_JAAGPH010000409.1:0-250 GCF_017104705.1 Burkholderia sp. Se-20373
CACGTATTGCTCGGCGTGGATGTAGCGGATCCGCGCGCCGGCCTTGTCGAGCAGCAGCTGGTTGCCGATCGCATGGATCAGGTGGGTCTTGCCGAGGCCGACGCCGCCGTACAGGAACAGCGGGTTGTACGAGATGCCCGGGTTGTCCGCGACCTGGATCGCGGCGGCGCGTGCGAGCTGGTTCGCCTTGCCGGTCACGAAGTTGTCGAACGTGAGCACGGGGTTCAGCTTCGAGCGCTCGTACATCGAA
>NZ_JAAGPH010000410.1:0-241 GCF_017104705.1 Burkholderia sp. Se-20373
TGGGTATCGCGTCAGCGCATCGCGTCGACGATATCGTCGGGCCTGCCGTGCCTACCGCGCGTAGCGCGCGAGCGTCAACCCCGACAGATCGATCTCCGGTTCTCGCCCCGTGACGAGATCCGCCACCACCTTCCCCGACCCCATCGACATCGCCCAGCCCGTCGAGCCGTGGCCGACGTTCAGCCAGAGTCCGTCGACCCCGCTCGCGCCCAGCAGCGGTGGCCCGTCGGGCGTCATCGGC
>NZ_JAAGPH010000411.1:0-211 GCF_017104705.1 Burkholderia sp. Se-20373
TTGCATGTGTAAGGCATGCCGCCAGCGTTCAATCTGAGCCAGGATCAAACTCTTCAGTTTAAACCTGTTACTGTTTTCGGTTCAGTTAAGAACCGGTCGCTCACTCAAAGCTGACAGGAATATGAATTGCTTCATAAACCTGACTTACTTTAGTGTGAGACTCTTGATACTTTCGCTATCTGATCCGAGGATCAGCTCGCTTTCATCAAGC
>NZ_JAAGPH010000412.1:0-211 GCF_017104705.1 Burkholderia sp. Se-20373
TTGCATGTGTAAGGCATGCCGCCAGCGTTCAATCTGAGCCAGGATCAAACTCTTCAGTTTAAACCTGTTACTGTTTTCGGTTCGGTTAAGAACCGGTCGCTCACTCAAAGCTGACAGGAATATGAATTGCTTCATAAACCTGACTTACTTTAGTGTGAGACTCTTGATACTTTCGCTATCTGATCCGAGGATCAGCTCGCTTTCATCAAGC
>NZ_JAAGPH010000413.1:0-211 GCF_017104705.1 Burkholderia sp. Se-20373
GCTTGATGAAAGCGAGCTGATCCTCGGATCAGATAGCGAAAGTATCAAGAGTCTCACACTAAAGTAAGTCAGGTTTATGAAGTGATTCATATTCCTGTCAGCTTTGAGTGAGCGACCGGTTCTTAACCGAACCGAAAACAGTAACAGGTTTAAACTGAAGAGTTTGATCCTGGCTCAGATTGAACGCTGGCGGCATGCCTTACACATGCAA
>NZ_JAAGPH010000039.1:0-58772 GCF_017104705.1 Burkholderia sp. Se-20373
ACTTCCTCGCGCCGCGGCTCGCCCGCGCTCAGCGCGCATGGCCGGCGCTGCGCATCGACCTGCTGGGCGAGATGCACGCGGCGAACCTGTACGCACGCGAAGCCGATCTCGCGGTGCGGCTGTCGCGGCCGACCGAGCCGGGGCTCGCCGCACGCAGGCTCGGCACGATGCGTTTCGCGCTGTGCGCAGCACCGGAATGGGCAGATGCACCGCCCGACACCTGGCCGTTCGTCGGCTACGACGACGCGCTCGCCCAGACGCCGCAGCATCAGTGGCTCGCCCGCTTCGCGGCCGGTCGCCGTTTCGCGTTCGTCACCAACGACCTGGCCGCGCAGCATCGCGCGTGCGCGGCCGGCGCCGGCGTCGCGCTGCTGCCGCGGTTTCTCGTCGACGATCCGGCCGCGCATGCGGGCGCGCCGCTCGTCGAGCTGACGGCTGCACCGCGCTGCGACATCGAGCGCGAGATCTGGCTCGTGGTCCACCCGGACGTGCGCCGGTCGCCGCGCGTGCAGCGCGTCGCCGACGCAATCGCCGAAGCCGTTCACGCGGCGGACGGACGGCTGTAGGCGGCGGTCGCCGAACAACGCTTTGCGATCCGCTCCAGCGACCGGCATAGTGACGCTTTGAATTCACCGGACCGCCGCCATGCCCACCGCCCCCGCCTGTGTCGTTCGCGACGCAACCGACGCCGACCTCGACGCGATCCGCACGATCTATGCGCACCACGTGCACCGCAGCGTCGCATCGTTCGAGGAAACGCCGCCCGATGTCGCCGAACTGCGCGCGCGCCGCGACGCGGTGCTACGCGACGGGCTGCCGTATCTCGTCGCCGAATGCGACGGCCGCGTGGCCGGCTACGCGTACGCGACGCCGTACCGCACCCGCCGTGCGTACCGCTTCACGATCGAGGACTCGATCTACATCGACGATGCGCAGCGCGGGCGCGGAATCGGCCGCGCCCTGCTCGCCGCGCTGATCGAACGCTGCGAGGCCGGCCCGTGGCGGCAGATGATCGCGGTGATCGCCGACGGCGGTACCGGCGGCTCGACGTCGCTGCATCGCGCGTTCGGCTTCGAGCCGGCCGGCGTGCTGAAGGCGGTCGGTTTCAAGCACGGCCGCTGGATCGATACGGCGCTGCTGCAGCGCCCGCTCGGCGACGGTGCGGACGCGCTCCCCGTCTCGCCTGAGCCTGTCGCGTCGCGCTAGAATGGCCGCATGTCAAAACAGACTCATTCCACACCCGACGAGGCGGCGCCGGACGCCCGCAACGAGTACACGGTCGACGAACTTGCGCGCGTGTCCGACACGACCGTACGCAACGTCCGTGCGTACCAGGATCGCGGTTTGCTCGCGCCGCCGGAAAAGCGCGGCCGCGTCGGCATCTACGACGACACGCACGTCGCGCGGCTGAAGCTGATCAACCACCTGCTCGCGCGCGGCTACACGCTGTCGAACATCCAGGACCTGATCAAGGCGATCGACGAAGGCCACGACCTGCGCTCGATCCTCGGTCTCGAAAACGCGATCGGCGGCCGCTGGTCGCACGAACTGCCGAAGACCTATTCGCTTGCCGCGCTCGCGCAGATGTTCGGCCCGCAGGCCACCACGCAGCTGTCGCGCGTGACCGAACTCGGCCTGCTCGAACGGCGCGGCCTGTCGTTCGTCGCCAAGAGTCCCGCGCTGCTCGAAGCGGCCGCCGCGATGACAAAGGAAGGCATACCGCCGCGCGAGCTGCTCGACGTGATCAGCCTCGCACGGCCGCACTTCGACGCGATCGCGCGGCTGCTCGTCGATCTCGTCGTGAAGCGGCTCGACCGCTACGACGCGGGCACGCTGCCGCCCGCCACCGACGTGCCCGAACTGGTCGACGCGATCTGGCGCCTGCGCCCGCTCGCTGCCGTGTTCGTCGAAGGCGAGACGAACCGCGCACTGGAAACCGCGGCAAGCGCGTATCTCGGCGGCCGCGTCGCGACGATCCTCGACAAGAAGCTCAGCGACGAGGCCGCGCGGCAGTCCGGCACACCTTCACCGGAACACGGCAGCGACGAAGCATAGGCGCGCCGCCGTCATATTGATATCGGCAATGCTTGGTTTGCGGGCGTGATTGCCCATGCGACGATTCTTCCAACCGAGCGGCACCGCCGCTCGCCCGAAGACGTTTTGCATGGAGTCCGTTCGATGATTCGTTTCACCCGCTGGATCGCCCGCACCGCCGCCGTCACCACGCTCATCGCGCTGTCCGCCGCGTCGGCCTTCGCGCAAGGCGGCGCCGACAAGGTCGTGCGCATCGGTTACCAGAAGGCCGGCCTGCTGTCGGTCATCAAGGCGCAAGGTTCGCTCGAAGCGCGGCTCAAGCCGCTCGGCTATGGCGTGCAGTGGTTCGAATTTCCGGCCGGCCCGCAACTGCTCGAAGCGCTGAACGCGAACAGCGTCGACTTCGGCTATACGGGCGCGCCGCCGCCCGTGTTCGCCCAGGCGGCCGGCGTGCACTTCGTCTATGTCGGCGCGGAACCGCCGGCGCCGCACAACGAGGCCGTGATCGTGAAGGCCGATTCGCCGATCGGTTCGGTCGCCGGCCTGCGCGGCAAGAAGATCGCGCTGCAGAAGGGCTCGAGCGCGAACTACCTGCTGCTCGAAGCACTGAAGCAGGCCGGCGTGCGCTACGACGAAATCCGCCCCGTGTATCTTCCGCCAGCCGATGCGCGCGCCGCATTCGAGAGCGGCAACGTCGATGCGTGGGTCGTCTGGGATCCTTACTACGCGGCTGCGCAGAATGCGCTCAAGGTGCGGACGCTGTCCGACTACACGGGCCTCGCGGCGACCAACAACTTCTACGAAGCCACGCGGGACTTCGCGCAGCAGCATCCCGACGTGGTCGGCGCGATCCTGAAGCAGGCGCGCGAGACGGGCCAGTGGGTCAACACGCATCCGGCCGACACGGCGGCGCTGATCGCACCGAAGGTCGGCCTGCCGCAACCGCTCGTCGAGACGTGGCTCAAGCGTGTCCCGTTCGGCGCGGTGCCGCTCGACGAAAAGATCGTCGCGGCCCAGCAAGGCGTCGCCGATGCGTTTTATGCGGCGAAGCTGATTCCGCAGAAGCTGAACGTGGCCGACAACGCATGGGTCGATAAAAGTGCTCCGCGTGCGCTCGCGGCGAAGTAGCGAGAACGTCGCGCGCAATGTGTCAAAACGGCCGCCGGGCACACGACTCGTCGGCCTTTCTTGTTCTTGTCGAATTGTCGGGAAACGCGGGACGCACTGTCGGCGTTCGCGTCTATTGTGGCCGCCCCCGCACGCCCTGCCGCATGGCGCGCTCCGCCAAGCAGGGCCACATCGCTTCACCCGCAAAACGGGTGGCGTGGCGAAACAGTTACAAGTTAATGATTGACGCCAGCGCTGCCCAGCGGATAAAGTCTCGGTCGAAGTTCAAGAAGTCCGATTGCTGTTCATCAATTGATCGCTCCTCAGCGGTATTCGTTGCCCTCTCCCTCCTTGACGCTTCCAGCGCTCTTTTCAGAGCAAATCTTCATATTTTTTCCCAAGGAATCTTCATGGATACCGGTATCGTCAAGTGGTTCAACGACAGCAAAGGCTTTGGCTTCATCACCCCCGACAACGGCGGCGACGACCTCTTCGCTCACTTCTCCGAAATTCGCGCCGACGGCTTCAAGACGCTGGCTGAAAACCAGAAAGTGAGCTTCGAAACGAAGCAAGGCCCGAAGGGTCTGCAAGCGGCCAACATCAAGCCGCTGTAAAGTTTGAAGGACCCGGCGCCCCGTCACGGGCGCCGGGTTGCAGCGACATCCTCGCGGAGCCTGGTCTCCCAAAGTTGGCGCGATTGCTCTTGGCTGCATCGGTTCATTCCGCAGCTCGCCGCGCGCCACACGCCTCGTTGCACTTCATTCCCCCTCTGGCTGCCAAGCCCTTTTTCGCTTTACGACTGCGTCGGATTCAGCTCGCAATGGCTTTGAATCGGCATACCCGTGCACATCCGCACGGCACGCACGCACTCGAACATCATTAAAATTAAAATGCATAACAAACAAATTCATCAATACAACGGCTATGCCGTCCAACCCTCGGCGCATCGTTTGCCCGACGGTAGTTTTTCGTCCAACCTGCTGCTTGAACGCGCCGGTAGCCCACGCACCGAAGGCCGCTACCAGTTCTATTCGCTCGATTACTTCACGAGCGAGGAACAGGCGTTGCAGCATTCGGCCCGCTGGGCACGCAACTGGGTCGACACGCGCGGTTAAACACAACGCCAGGCCCTCGATCCGGCGACGCGCAACGCGCCGGCGGTCTTCGCCGGCCGACTGGTTTCACTAGTCTGCCCCCTCTCCGCCGAACGCGTTCCGTCCGATCAGGCACATCCTGATCGGCGGCCAGGGCGCGGCGGGGGACATCCGGAAACACGCCGCCGATCACGTCGGCCACGTGTTCCAGCCCGTTCGCGCGCCGTCCGATGATGACGACCCGCGCATTGCGCTGAGCAAAATGCATCGCCGTGGCCAGGTCGATTTCCGCCCCGTCGCCACTCACCGACACCAACCGACTCATCGCATCGCGTCACAGATCGTCGTTCGACGACAACCATTCGGGCTCGTACGCACCCAGCGCGCGCGCCGGATAAAACCATCGTAGCGGCGCACCGTCGATCCGCACGGGCGGCAGGAGCCGGGATGCCGGCCCCCACGACGTCGGTTCGACGTGCGCCGCACGATCACGTTGATCGTCGGCAAGCAGTTCGATCACCTCGCTCATCGACTCCGGCCGCAACTGCAACTCAGCCGCCGTCCGCGCCAGCGAAGCGCGCACCTCGGTACCGACGCCCTCTTTCATTCGCGTCGTCAGCCCGCGGATGGCAGCCGTCGCCATCAGGTAGCCCGTCGCATGGTCGATCGCCTGAACGGGCAAGTTCACCGGCTCGTCCCCACCCATCACGCGCATGCCCGCCTCGGCGATTCCCGTGCTCATTTGAATGAGGCTGTCGAAGCCGCGCCGGTAACGCCATTCACCACGCCAGCCATAAGCGTCGAGCGACACGTCGATGAGCGCAGGATTCAGCTCGCGCCGATGCGCAGCATCGAGTCCAAGGCGCGTGAGTGAATCGGCCCGATAACCGTGCACGACGATATCCGCGCTGCCGAGCATCTGCTTGAGCGTATCGAGATCCGCGGCATCCTTCAGGTTCAGCCGCGCGCACCGCTTGCCGAGGACGACTTCGGGCACCGTCCCCGGCTCTTCCCAGCCGTACGGATCGATGCGCAGCACGTCGGCGCCCAGGCCTGCAAGAAACCGTGTCGCGACGGGACCGGCGAGAATGCGCGTCAGGTCGAGCACGCGAATGCCGCGCAACGGCCGGTTTTTCGAAGGCCGCCAGTCGTGCGCGACGGCATCGGTCGCGGCACGGACATGCAGCAACGGCTCGGTTGCGACTGCGTTGCCCTGCGGATGCCCGGCCCACTCCCGCGCCGAGTACATTGCCGCGGCACAACCGCCGCGCTCGACGATCGCCTCTTCGAGCGCGGCGGCATCCCAGCGATTCACCGCTTGCGCGACCGACTGCGCATCGGCGGCGCAGCCGAGCACCGACAACGCGGCCAGCCGATGATGCGGCGCGTTCGTGTGCAACCGGATCCAGCGATCGCGTGCCCGATAGTTGCCGGCCACCGGATCCCATTGCGGCGGCATGGACCAGCCATGCGGACGCAGCGACGTGCCGAACCATAGCGACGCCATGCGACGGTCGACCCGAACCGCCGGCAACGTCCCGGTCGATGCATGCAGCAATTCGGCAACGGACGCCGCTGCCGCGCCGATCGCCGCCGTGGCCAGGTCGGTGACGCGAAATGCCGAAACCAGTTCTCCCGACCCGCTGAAGCGGCACGACTCGAGGAACGCCTGAGACCCACCCGCCGCGCGCCAGAACGCCCGTAGATGACGCGACACCCGCTCGTCATCGGCTGCGGCCCGTTCCCTCGACATTTGATCGACACCCATGTTCGCCTCGCATGAATTCGGTGAGGCAAAGATCGTCTCGCTCGCATTTGCTGTCAACGTTGATTATCCTGATCAATCTGTCGAACGATTCCCCCTGCGCACGATGTCGAACTACCTGAATTCGACCGCAGCCGCGGCAAGGCTCGGTGTCTCGCGGCAAACCCTCTACGCGTACGTCAGCCGCGGCCTGCTTCGCGCGGAACCGGGCAACAGCCACCGTGAAAGCCGCTACCTCGCGGCCGAGGTCGAGCGCCTCGCGGATCAACGCGCACGCGGCCGCAAGCCGAAGGAAGTGGCGAAGGCCGCGCTGAACTGGGGGTCGCCCGTGCTCGAATCGAGCATCACGTTGATCGATGGCGGCCGGCTTTTCTATCGCGGCGTGGATGCACTCGATCTCGCTGCCCGCGCGAGTCTCGAGGAAGTCGCGGCGCTGCTGTGGCGATGCGACGAGCAGACCGCTTTCGGCCGTCACGTCCCCACGACGCCATCAGTACTGCGAACGCTCTTCAGGCACTACGCCGGTCAACGCACCGAGCAAGCACTGCTGCCGCTCTTCACCGTCGCGAGCGAGGACGCGCCCACGGCGACCTGGCATCAGTCGGCCGATCGTCAGGCGCAGGGCTGCGGCGATCTCGTGCGGATTCTGGCGGCATGCCTGCTGCGCACCCGGATCGATACCGCACCCATCCACGCGCAATGCGCGCGGGCATGGGGCGTCGGGCCGGCGGGCGCCGAGCTGATCAGGATGGCGCTCGTGCTGTGCGCGGATCACGAACTGAACGCGTCGAGCTTCACGGGGCGGTGCATCGCGTCGACGAACGCGAGCTTGCGCGCCGTCGTGGTCGGCGGCCTGGCCGGCTTGTCGGGCGAGCGGCACGGCGCCACCACCGCGCGTGGCGAAGCACTGTGGGATGAACTGGGCAATCAGCATGTCGAGCAAAAAATGGCCGCGCGTCTCGCCCGGGGAGACGGCTTGCCGGGCTTCGGACATGCGCTCTACCCCGATGGCGACGTGCGCGCGACGTATCTGTTGTCGCGGATCCTGCCGCGTCATCCGCAGTGGAAAAGGATGATCGATACCGGGAGCGCGCTCGTCGGTCAGAAGCCCTCGCTCGATCTCGCGCTGGTGGCGTTACGCAGACATTTGCGGCTTCCCGTCGGCGCCGCATTCGGCCTGTTCGCGCTCGGCCGCTCGATCGGCTGGGTCGCGCACGGGCTGGAGCAGCGCGAGCAATCCGATCTCATCCGGCCGCGTGCGGTTTATACGGGGGCCTGGCCGGATAGCGCCGGCGCCGGGATGGATCACTCTCGATCTCGCGGACAGTCGGGAAAACAGCAAACAACGCAACCCGCAGCGCCGAAAGACGACATGCTTGCGGCTTTCTTCAGGAGTCGATAGGTTTTGCTGGATGAAGTCGCGGCACGTCATCGGTGACATGCAAGCGCGTCGTTGACGTACGGAAGCGGCCAACCACTGACATTTCGCGGATTTCGCCAACGAGTCGGCAGGGCCCTTCCACGGAAATCCGCGAAGACTTTTCTCCCGATTCACCGGATACGAACAGCACACGGCACCTCGATCCGGCAATGCGCGCACCGCGCCAGCGGCACGCGCATGCCCGGCTTACGTCAGCGATCCCGCCACCTTCTTCTGCCGCCACAGACACAGCAGGTCACACGCGACATGCGCGGCCGCAATCGCCGTGATGTCCGCGTGGTCGTACGCGGGCGCGACCTCAACCACATCCGCACCGATCAGGTTCACCGCGCCGAGCGCACGCACGATCGCGAGCGCCTGCGCCGACGACAGCCCGCCCGCGACCGGCGTGCCGGTGCCGGGCGCGAACGCCGGATCGAGACAATCGATATCGAACGTCAGGTACGCCGGCCGCGCGCCGACGATATCGACGATCCGCTCGACCGCCGCCCGCGCGCCATGGTCATGCACCCATGCCGCATCGAGCCGCTCGATCCCGAGAAAGTCGTCGTTCCACGTGCGAATCCCGACCTGCACCGACGTCGCCGGATCGATCAGCCCTTCCTTCACGGCCTTGTAGAACATCGTCCCGTGATTGAGGCTGTCCGGATCGTCGTCGGCCCACGTATCGCAGTGCGCGTCGAAATGGATCAGCGACAGCGGCTTCCCGTAGCGCTCCGCATGCGCGACCAGCAGCGGATAGGTGATGTAGTGGTCGCCGCCGAGCGTCAGCATCTTCGCGCCGGAACCGAGAATCGTGCGCGCATGCTCGACGATCGCGGGCTTGATCGACAGCGGGTTGTGCGCGTCGAACCAGCAGTCGCCATAGTCGACCGCCGCGAGATCGTCGAACGGGTTGAAACCCCACGGATACGGATGAAGCTCCGCGAGCTGCACGCTCGCCGCGCGGATCGCGGCCGGCCCGAGCCGCGCGCCGGAGCGGTAGGTCGTCGCGAGATCGAGCGGCACGCCGGAGATCGCGACGTCGACGCCGTCGAGTTCGCGCGAATAGTTGCGGCGCATGAACGACAGCACGCCCGCGTAGGTGTTTTCGATCGACGAGCCGTACGGCGTCGTGCGACGGATCGCGCCGTCGCCGTGGAGAAGTTCGGTCATGGTCGGACCTGTTTTCGAGGAGAGGCCTGCCCGCCCCGCTTCGCATCAGCGCTCGGGCCAGGCACGGCCGGGATTCATCGGGCCCACTCCGGCTCGCGCATCCAGTCGCGAGGCCGGGCGGAAACAACGACAACGACAGCAACAACCACATCGACAACGGCAATACCGCGGCGATCATAGCAAGCCGAATTGAAGTCGTTGCCCCGGTTCGACCGGGGCAACGCGCGGAGAAATCCGGCGGCCGCGCCCAGGCATCGGCGCCCGGCATCGCCGGATTGCTGCGCCGGCGGGCAATCCTCGTGCATCGCGATCCCGGTCGTTTCCTAGAAGGATTCGCCGGTTTTGGCACGCCCTTTCTTCCGGATAATGGCCGACAGCCGCGCGCTCGACCGCGCGCCGTCCACCGCAGACGACAACAAACCGGAGACACCCGCCTTGATCGCCACGCTTCCCGCCCCCTACCGCCGGCTCTGGCCGCTCGCCGTCGTCGCCGCGCTGCTATATGGACTGTCGCTCGCCGCGGCGCCCTATCCCGGCCAGGCCATCGCGAAAGCCGCGATGGGCATCCTGCTGCTCGCGGCGGGCAGCACCTGCGCCGCACCGCGCGAACGCGCGTGGCTGTGCGCGGCGCTCGTGACGGCCGTGCTCGGCGACGTGCTGCTCGCGCTGCCCGACTGGCCGCTGTCGTTCGTCCTCGGCCTCGGCGCGTTCCTGCTCACGCACCTGTGCTACTGCGCGATCTTCATGCGCTGGCGCGCGCGGCCGCACGGCTGGCGCATCGTCGCGCTCGTCGGGCTGTGGATCGCCGCGCCCGCGTTCTACGTGGCGTTCTTCCCGCATCTCGGCGAGCTGATGGCGCCGGTCGCCGTCTACATGCTCGTGCTGTGCGCGATGGCGAGCTTCGCGCTCGCCGCCCGTACACGCGGCCCGCTGGTGGCCATCGGCAGCCTGATCTTCGTCGGCTCCGATACGCTGATCGGTGTCGGCCGCTTCCTCGGCGGTTTTCCGGGCATCGATTACCTGATCTGGGGCCTCTATGCGCTCGCGCAGGTCACGATCGTGGCCGGGGTTTTCCATGAGACAGCCAGTCAATCGATCCGTCCCTGACACCGTTTCAAACAGGCCGCCGCGCGCCGGCGGTCTCTCCCGCACCCTCTCACGCCCTGCCGGCGGCCCTTTCCGCGTATCCCGCCATGCGGAAGCCGGCCCGTTCCAAACCCCGCTCAGCCTTTTCCCGCCTGGCTTCCGGCCCTTAGAGCGCCGCTTCTAGCCTCTTGCGGTTTCCGGGCTCACCCACTATCGTTACATCAAACAATGTAACATTCGAAAATGAGCCAAATCGGAGACACCCGGATGAATGCTCGCACGTTGCCTTTCGGTCCGCCCGGCCACGATGGCCTGGACGAAACCATCGACATCGCCATCATCGGCACCGGCTTCGCCGGCCTCGGGATGGCGATCCGCCTGCGTCAAACAGGCGTGACCGACTTCGTCGTCCTCGAGAAGGCCGCGTCGGTCGGCGGCACGTGGCGCGACAATCATTACCCCGGGTGTGCATGCGACGTGCAATCGCACGTCTATTCGTTCTCGTTCGCGCCGAACCCGCGCTGGACGCGCATGTTCGCGCCGCAGCCGGAAATCCGCGCCTATCTGGAAGACTGCGTGCAGCGCTTCGGCGTCGGCCCGCACCTGCGCCTGAACCACGAACTGCAGCGCGCCGAGTACGACGAGGCCGCGCAACGCTGGCGCCTCACGTTCGCGAACGGCAAGCGGCTGTCCGCGCGCGTGCTGGTGTCGGGGATGGGCGGGCTGTCGCGCGCCGCGCTGCCGTCGATTCCCGGCGTCGAGCACTTCAAGGGCCGTGCGTTCCACTCGCAGCAGTGGGATCACGATTACGCGCTCGAAGGCAAGCGCGTCGCGGTGATCGGCACCGGCGCAAGCGCGATCCAGTTCGTGCCGCAGATCGCGCCGCGCGTGAAGGAACTCGCGCTGTTCCAGCGCACGCCGCCGTGGATCATGCCGAAGCCCGACCGCAACCTGACCGGGTTCGAGAAATGGCTGTTCCGCACGCTGCCGTTCACGCAGAAGGCCGTGCGCAGCAGCATCTACTGGATGCTCGAATCGCGCGTGCTCGGCTTCGCGATCCATCCGTCGTTGATGAAGAACGTGCAGAAGCTCGCGCTGCGCCATATCCGCAAGCAGATTCCCGATCCGGAGCTGCGCAAGATCGTCACGCCGAACTACACGCTCGGCTGCAAGCGCGTGCTGATCTCGAACGACTACTACCCGGCGCTGTCGCGCAAGAACGTCGACGTGATCACGACCGGCATCGACCACATCGAAGCCGACGCGGTCGTGACGACCGACGGCCGCCGTCATGAAGTCGACTGCCTGATCTACGGCACCGGCTTCCAGGTGGCCGATCCGTATCCGCGCGGCGCGATCATCGGCCGCGGCGGGCTCGACATCGTCGACGCATGGCGCGACGGCGCGCACGCGTATCTCGGCTCGACGCTGCCCGGCTACCCGAACTTCTTCATGATCGTCGGCCCGAACACGGGCCTCGGCCACAACTCGATGGTGTTCATGATCGAGTCGCAGATCGAGTACATCCTCGGCGCACTGCAGGCGATGCGTCGCGAACGGGCGGACGCGATCGAAGTGCGCCCGCTCGTCGAGGCGCAGTTCAACAGCGACCTGCAAGGCAAGCTCAAGAAGGCGATCTGGTCGACGGGCGGCTGCAAGAGCTGGTACCTCGATCCGCGCACCGGCAAGAACACGACGCTGTGGCCCGGCTTCACGTGGCGCTTCCGCCAGGCGACCGCGCACTTCTCGATCGCCGACTACCACGCGTATCGCGCACCGCAACACGACACGACCGCGCGGCCCGCCGCCGCGCCCGCCGCTTCCGCTTCGACTTCCCCGTCCGCCGAAGCGGCCTGAGCCAGACAAGGAGCCACCGACATGAGAGATTTCGCCAACAAGGTCGCCGCGATCACGGGTGCCGGCTCGGGCATGGGCCGCGCGCTCGCGATCCAGCTCGCGCAGGCCGGCTGCCACGTATCGCTCGCCGACAAGAACGGCGTGGGCCTCGCCGAAACCGAACGGATCGTCCGTGCGATCGCGCCGAACGTGCGCGTGTCGACGCGCGTGCTGGACGTCGGCGACCGCGACGCGATGTTCGCGTGGGCCGACGACACCGCGAAGGAACACGGCAAGGTCAACCTGATCTTCAACAACGCGGGCGTCGCGCTGTCGAGCACGATCGAAGGGATGGAATACAGCGATCTCGAGTGGATCGTGAACATCAACTTCTGGGGCGTCGTGCACGGCACGAAGGCGTTCCTGCCGCACCTGAAAGCGTCGGGCGACGGCCACGTGATCAACACGTCGAGCATCTTCGGGATCTTCGCGCAGCCGGGCATGAGCGGCTACAACGCGACCAAGTTCGCGGTGCGCGGCTTCACCGAATCGCTGCGCCAGGAACTCGACATGATGAAGTGCGGCGTGTCGGCGACCTGCGTGCATCCGGGCGGCATCCGCACGAACATCGCGCAATCGAGCCGTGTCGCGAAGAACATGGTCGGCTTCATCGTCGAGAGCGAACAGCAAGGCAAGGACAGCTTCGAGAAGTTCTTCATCACGACCGCCGACGATGCCGCGCGCACGATCCTCGCCGGCGTGCGCAAGAACAAGCGCCGCGTGCTGATCGGCCGCGACGCGAAGGGCGCGGACTGGATGGCGCGCATCCTGCCCGCCGCGTACCAGGCGCTCGTCGTGCTCGCCACGCGCCGCGAGGCCGCGAAGGCCCGCCGCGCCGCGCGCGGCACGCCGACGGCCGCGCCGCTGCACGCCACCTACAACAATGCAGGCAACCAGGGAGGAGAACAATCATGACGACCCCGAACATGATGCCCGTGCGGCGCGACATCCGTTTCGCGCTGCCCCCCGAGCGCGCGCGCGACTGGCACGTGCAGGGCGTACCGGTCACGCACTTCATGAACGCGCTGTCGCTGCTGTTCCCGGCCGGCGAACGCTTCTTCATGGATTCGGTGCGCAACTATCGCGACCAGATCGAGGATCCGGAACTGAAGAAGCAGGTGCTCGGCTTCATCGGCCAGGAAGCGATGCACACGCGCGAGCACATCGAATACAACGACCTGCTGCAGGCGGCCGGCCTGCCCGCGCACAAGCTCGACAAGCGCCTGTGGACGATCCTCGGCTGGTTCAAGAAAGTGCTGCCGCATTCGATGCAGCTGGCGATCACGATCGCGCTCGAACACTACACGGCGATCCTCGCGAACCAGCTGCTGTCGGGCCACGAGCACCGCATCGACGGCTCGGTCGAAGGCTACCAGCAGATGTGGATGTGGCACGCGATGGAGGAAACCGAGCACAAGGCCGTGTCCTACGACGTGTGGCGCACCGTGACGAAGCCGGGCCTCGGCAGCTACCTGCTGCGCACCGGCACGATGCTGACGACCACCGTGTTCTTCTGGACCATCGTGTTCGACTTCCACGTGCGCCTGATGCGCGCGCACCGTCGCGAGCACGGCAAGTTCGGCGGCATGTGGCGCCTCGTGAAGTACCTGTACGGCCCGAAGCACGGCGTGTTCCCGAGCATCGCGCGCGAATGGCTCGACTACTTCCGTCCGGGCTTCCACCCGTGGGACCACGACAACCACCAGTACCTGCAAGGGCTCGACACGCTGCTCGAGAACATCGACGCGACCAACGCGCGCTACGCCGCGCAAGCCGCCCCGCGCCGCGTGCCGCTGCACCCGGTTCCGCAGGCATGACGCCATGGCGCGCGCCCACGAGATGCTGACCGTCCAGTCCGGCGACGTGAAACTCGCCGTCTACGTAAGCGGGTCGCGTCGCGCCCCGCCGCTGATCCTCGTGCACGGCTACCCCGATTCGGCAGCCGTATGGGCGCCGATCCGGGCGCGGCTCGCGAAGCGCTACCGCGTGATCGCGTACGACGTGCGCGGCGCCGGTGCGTCCGACGCGCCGCGCCGCCGCGCCGACTACACGCTCGAGCGGCTCGCTGCCGACCTGAAGGCGGTGGCCGACGCAACCTGCGGCGGCCGGCCGTTCCATCTCGTCGGCCACGACTGGGGGTCGATCCAGTGCTGGGAGGCTGTGACCGACCCCGCGTTCCGCGGCCGGATCGCGTCGTACACGTCGATCTCGGGCCCGTGCCTCGATCACGTGTTCCGCGCGAAGATGCGGCTCAAGCAAAGCCTGAAGTCGTGGTACATCGCGTTCTTCCACCTGCCGCTCGTGCCGTCGCTGGTGTGGCGGCTCGGCGGCGCGGCACTGTGGCCGCGCTGGCTGCAGCTCACCGAGCGCGTGCGTGCGGAGCGCGATCCCGTGCAACTGAAGAACGCGCTGAACGGGCTGCAGCTGTACCGCGCGAACTTCATCGCACGGGCACGCAAGCCGCGCGAGCGGTACGCGCAGGCGCCCGTGCAGATCCTGGTGCCGGTGCGCGACCGCTACGTGACGCCCGAAATGTCGGTCGACCTCGACCGCTGGCTCGGCGACCACGTGCGCGAGGAAATCGACGGCACGCACTGGATCGTGCTGCGCCACCCCGACATGATCGCGTCGCGGATCGACCGCTTCGCGTCCGCGCAGGAGCGGCCGGCACTCACCCCGGTCGCGGCCCGGGTTCAGCGCACCGCGGGCATCGGCGCCGGCAGACGTCTGAACAGCGTCTCGTAATCGACGACGAGCCCGTCGTCGTCGATCTCCATCTCGGCCGTGAAGTCGCGGAAGATTCCTTCGTAGCGATAGCGCCGGCCCGGCTCGAGGCACGCATAGGCCTGCTTGACCGGCGTGACCTTCAGGTCCGGCGTCGAGATGTACGCGACGTCGATCGGCCGCCGCTCGCCGCGCGCGAGCCCGAGGCGGCCGATCGGCAGCGAATTCGTGAACGGCGTCGCCGCGATGTCGATGTCGATGCAACCGTCGAGCTCCGGCAGTGCGCGGCCCGAGCCGTCGCGCCAGTGGCCCGCGCCGTCGCCGCGCAATTCGAGCGTGCCGCCGCCCATCACCTTGAGCACCGCATGGGTCACGCGCCAGTGCGCATCGCACTCGACGCGATACGCGAGCCCGTACGCACGGCCGTACCGCTGGCCGACCACCGCGCTTTCGACGACGATCCCGCCGCCGCTCCGGTCGAACGTCAGATGTTCGACCCCGTCGCCTTCGAGCGACGCCCAACGCACTTCGCGCATCTTTCCGCCCCCCGGTATTCCCGATGCGAGGCATCGTCGCACGAATCGCCCGGCGAAAGTACCGGCCACTGCCAGGAATCGAGTCCCGAACGGGACAGCCCGCCGAAAGCGCCAACGGCGCGGCGTTCGGGCACGAATCGACGTCCGGATTCACCGTTTCGGGGCATCAACCACAAATCCTGACTATCCAGAATTCCCTATTCCGGTGCATGGAATTGTGTCCTATGCTCGCGGCTCGCCCTGTTCCGCCGCCATCATGCCTACCGCCCGCCCCGTCCCGCCGTCGATCGACCTGCGTATCTTGCTGCGCGGTATCGGGCAGATCGTGCTGCAGGCGAATGCGCTCACCGGCGCGCTGCTGCTCGCCGCGCTGGCGCTGACCGACCTGCGGCTCGCGAGCGCTGCGCTGGTCGGCTCGGCCGCCGCCAGCATGACGGCGGTGCTGACGGGCGCCGAGCGCCGCGACATCGAACAGGGGCTGCACGGCTTCAACGGTGCGCTCGCCGCGCTGATCGCCGTGCTGTTCGCGCCCCATCAACTTGCCGCCATCGTGCTGGTGCCGCTGGCCTCGATCGGCGCGGCGCTCGTGCAGCGCGCGATGCGCGTGCCGCTCGCACGCTGGCGCCAGTGCCCGTATTCGAGCCCGTGCCTCGCCGTCACCGCGCTGTGGTTTCCGTTTGTCGCATTGCAGCAGGCAGGCGGCGCGACGGTCGGCCCGGTGCTGACGTTTTCATCCGCGGCCGACGCGCTGCTCTCGGGCATCGCGCAGACCACGTTCGCGCAAGGCGCATGGGCCGGTCTGCTGATCGTCGCCGGCCTTGCCGTCGCGTCCCGCCGCGCGGCCGCATTCGCGCTCGGCGGCGCGCTGGTATCGTCCGTGTTGCTGGTCGGGTTCGGCGCGAGCGGCGCATCGTTCGCCGACGGCCTGCTCGGCTTCAACGGCGCGCTCGCCGCACTCGCGCTGATGCCGCGCGGCCCCCGCGCGGCGCTCGCCGCCGCCGCACTCGCCGCGCTGATCCAGTGGCTCGCGACTCGCGCCGGCATTCCCGCGTTCACGGCCCCGTTCGCGCTCGCGTCGTGGATCACGGTGATCGTCGCGCGCCGCTTCACCTACGGAGAACCCGATGTCGTCATTCGCACACCGTCCTGATGCCGTGAAACCCGGCGGCCCGATCTCGGACGCCGGACGCCGGATGCGCGTCGACCTCGCTGCCGCGTACCGGCTCGTCGCGCTGAACGGCTGGGACGACCTGATCTACACGCACCTTTCCGCGACCGTGCCCGGCGAGTCCGGCCACTTCCTGATCAACCCGTTCGGCCTCACGTTCGACGAAGTCCGCGCGTCGAATCTCGTGAAGATCGACCTGGCCGGCAACCGGATCGGCGACAGCGAGCATGCGGTCAACGTCACGGGCTTCGCGCTGCACGCGGCCGTGCATGCCGCCCGCGCCGACGCCGTGTGCGTGATGCATCTGCACAATACGGCCGGCATCGCCGTGTCGATCCAGCGCGACGGGCTGCTGCCCGCGTCGCAGCACGCGCTGCGGTTTCATGGCGACCTCGCGTACCACGACTACGAGGCACTCGCGTTCTCGCCGGCCGAAGGCGCGCGGCTGACCGCGAGCCTCGGCGCGAAATCCGCGATGCTGCTGCGCAACCACGGCACGCTGACGGTCGGCCGCACGGTGGCCGAAGCTTATGTGCTGATGGATACGCTGATCAAGGCGTGCGACATTCAGGTGCGCGCGCAGGCCGGCGGCGGGCCGCTCGTGCTGCCCGACCCGGCCGTCGCCGACCGAACCGCCGAACAGCTGCGCGACGGCGGCGCGATCGAAGGCGAACTGGAATGGCCGGCGCTGCTGCGCCGGCTCGACCGGATCGATCCGACGTATCGCGACTGACGCCACCGGCGCCCCACGCATCATTCACCCCAACCATCGGAGCACTCCGTCATGCCGACTTTCAATATCCAGCTCTTCGAAGGCCGCACCGTCGACCAGAAGCGCGCATTCGTCGAAGCCATCACGCGCGTCACGTGCGAGACGCTCGGCTGCGAGCCGGGCTCGGTCGACATCATTCTCACCGACGTGAAGAAAGAGAACTGGGCGACCGCCGGGAAGCTGTGGAGCGACGAGCGCTGAGCATCACCGGCGGCGTCGCTGCGGCGCTGCGCTGACTCACACGCTGCAGCGCCCGCCAAAGGCGCTGCACACGGCCTCCTCCAGCCGCCTCCCGTTGTGCGCCCGCACATCGCTTTGTCACGCATTCGGCGCATAATGCCGGACAGACGCAGCAGCCGATGGCCACCCGACGAGGAGACCGCCATGGAAGCGAAGAACGAAGAAGTCGTCGCACACCTGCTCTCGGACGTCGTCGAATTCGCGCGCGGGCGCCTGCCCGAAGCCACGTTCGGGATCGTCGAACCCTTCCTGCGTCATTACTACGATTTCGTCGATGCCGACGATCTGCAAAGCCGCAGCATCGCCGATCTCTACGGCGCCGCGATGGCGCACTGGCAGACCGCCCAGAAATTCGTGCCCGGCAGCGAACGGCTGCGCGTGTACAACCCGATCCTCGAACAGCACGGCTGGCACTCGGACCACACGGTCATCGAGATCGTCAACGACGACATGCCGTTCCTCGTCGATTCGGTGACGATGGCCGTCAACCGCCTCGGGCTCGCGCTGCATTCGGCGCTGCACCCGGTATTCCGCATCTGGCGCGGCCGCGATGGCGGCATCGAGCGCGTCGACGCGGGCGGCGCGACGCCCGGCGACGGCCAGTCGCAGCTCGCGTCGTTCATCCATTTCGAAGTCGACCGCTGCGGCGATGCCGCGCTGCTCAACACGTTGCGCAACGACATCGCGCACGTGCTCGGCGACGTGCGCGCGTCGGTGGAAGACTGGCCGAAGATCGTCGACATCGCGCGCGCGACGATCAAGGAAATGAAGGCGCGCGAATCGACCGCGGAAGACATCGAGGCGCGCGCCTTCCTCGAATGGATGGCCGCCGATCATTTCACGTTCCTCGGCCAGCGCGACTACGCGCTGGTATCGGACGGCACGAGCTTCGGGCTGCGCGGTATCGAAGGCACCGGCTTCGGCATCCTGCGCGAATCGCTGCGCACGTCGGACGCGCCCGACGTCACGCCGCTGCCGCCCGCCGCGGCCGACATCATCACCGGCGCCTGGCCGATCTTCCTGACCAAGGCGAATTCGCGCGCAACCGTGCACCGGCCCGGCTATCTCGACTACGTCGGGGTGAAACTCGTCGGGCCCGACGGGAAGGTCGCGGGCGAGCGCCGCTTCATCGGGCTCTATACGTCGACGGCCTATTTCGGCTCGTATGCGGATATCCCGATCGTGCGCCGCAAGTGCGCGAACATCGTGCGGCGTGCGGGCTTCCTGCCGAAGGGGCATCTCGGCAAGTCGCTCGTGACGGTGCTCGAAACCTATCCGCGCGACGAGCTGTTCCAGGCCGACGAAGACCAGCTCTACGACATCGCGCTCGGCATCCTGCGGCTGCAGGAACACCAGCGCACGCGCCTGTTCGTACGGCGCGACCGCTTCGACCGCTTCGTGTCGTGCCTCGTGTTCGTGCCGCGCGACAAGTACAACACCGACCTGCGCCGGCGCATCGCGAAGCTGCTCATCGATGCGTACAACGGCGTGAACGTCGAGTTCACGCCGCTGCTGTCGGAATCGGCGATCGCGCGCATTCATTTCGTCGTCCATGCGGAACCGGGCACGATGCCCGACGTCGACACGCGCGAGCTCGAAACGCGGCTCGTGCAGGTCACGCGCCGCTGGCAGGACGACCTCGCCGACGCGCTGCTCGACGCCTTCGGCGAAGAGCAAGGCAACCGCCTGCTGCAGCGCTATGCCGATTCGTTCCCGGCCGGCTATCGCGACGACTATCCGGCGCGCACCGCCGTGCGCGACATCGAGCTGATCGAGCGCGTGAAGGATTCGGGGCAACTCGCGATGAACCTGTACCGGCCGATCGAGGCCGAAGCGCGTGCGTTCCGCTTCAAGGTCTATCGCGCGGGCGACCCGATCGCGCTGTCGCGCAGCCTGCCGATGCTCGAGCATCTCGGCGTGCGCGTCGACGAGGAGCGGCCGTACCGGATCCAGACCCAGGACGCCGCGCATGCGTGGGTACACGACTTCGGCCTCGAACTCGCCGACGATACCGAGTTCGACATCGAGCGCGTGAAGGGCCTGTTCGAGGATGCGTTCGACCAGATCTGGAGCGGCCGGATCGAGAACGACGACTTCAACCGCCTCGTGCTGCGCGCCCATCTGAGCGCACGCGAAGTGACGATCCTGCGCGCGTATGCGAAGTACCTGCGGCAAGTCGGCTCGACCTTCAGCGACGCGTATATCGAACGCGCGCTGACCGGCAACCCGGCGATCGCGCGGCAACTCGTCGAGCTGTTCCTGCTGCGTTTCGACCCGGCCATCGGCGACACGCGCGACGTGCAGGCCGAGCGGCTGCTGTTGGCGATCGAGGGCGCGCTCGACCAGGTGCCGAACCTCGACGAGGACCGCATCCTGCGCCAGTTTCTCGGCGTGATCAACGCGACCGAACGCACGAACTATTTCCTCGCCGACGCGAACGGCGAACCGAAACCGTACCTGTCGTTCAAGTTCAATCCGGCGAAAGTGCCCGGCCTGCCCGAACCGAAGCCGATGTTCGAGATCTGGGTGTATTCGCCGCGTGTCGAGGGCGTGCACCTGCGCGGCGGGCGCGTCGCACGCGGCGGCCTGCGCTGGTCGGATCGCCGCGAGGATTTCCGCACCGAAGTGCTCGGGCTGATGAAGGCGCAGATGGTGAAGAACGTCGTGATCGTGCCGGTCGGCTCGAAAGGCGGCTTCGTCGTGAAGCACCCGCCGCCGCCGAGCGATCGCGAAGCGTGGATGCGCGAAGGCATCGCGTGCTACCAGACCTTCCTGCGCGGCCTGCTCGACCTGACCGACAATCTCGTGAGCAACGCGATCGTGCCGCCGCCCGACGTCGTGCGTCACGATCCGGATGACCCGTACCTGGTCGTCGCCGCCGACAAGGGCACGGCCACCTTCTCCGACTACGCGAACGCGATTTCGCACGAATACGGCTTCTGGCTCGACGACGCGTTCGCATCGGGCGGCTCGGTCGGCTACGACCACAAGAAGATGGCGATCACCGCACGCGGCGCGTGGGAGTCGGTGAAGCGGCACTTCCGCGAGATGGGCATCGACACGCAGACGACCGACTTCACGGTGGTCGGCGTCGGCGACATGTCGGGCGACGTGTTCGGTAACGGGATGCTGCTGTCGCCGCATATCCGGCTGGTCGCCGCGTTCGATCACCGGCACGTGTTCCTCGACCCGAACCCCGATCCCGCGACGAGCTTCACCGAGCGCGCGCGCATGTTCGCACTCGAACGCTCGAGCTGGGCCGACTACGATCCGGCCGCGATTTCGGCAGGCGGCGGCGTCTACCCGCGCACCGCGAAAACGATCCCGCTGTCGCCGGCCGTGCAAGCCGCACTCGGCATCGACGCGCATGCGCTGCCGCCGGCCGAGCTGATCCGCGCGATCCTGCAGGCGCCGGTCGACCTGTTGTACAACGGCGGCATCGGCACCTACGTGAAGGCCGCGCGCGAAACCCACCTGCAGGTTGGCGACCGCGCGAACGACGCGGTGCGCGTGAACGGCGCGGACCTGCGCTGCAAGGTGGTCGGCGAAGGCGGCAACCTCGGCTGCACGCAGTTCGGCCGGATCGAGTTCGCGCAACGCGGCGGCCGCATCAACACCGATGCGATCGACAACTCGGCCGGCGTCGATTGTTCGGATCACGAAGTCAATATCAAGATCCTGCTCGGGCTCGTCGTGTCCGACGGCGAGATGACCGAGAAGCAGCGCAATGCGCTGCTCGCGGAGATGACCGACGAAGTCGGGCTGCTCGTGCTGCGCGACAACTACTACCAGACGCAGGCGCTGTCGATCGCCGGCCGCTACGCGGTCGAGCTGCTCGATGCCGAGGCGCGCCTGATGCGCTGGCTCGAACGCGCGGGCCGCCTGAACCGCGTGATCGAATTCCTGCCGACCGACGACGAAGTCGCCGAGCGGCAGGCCGCGAAGCTCGGCCTCACGTCGCCGGAACGCGCGGTGCTGCTCGCGTACAGCAAGATGTGGCTGTACGACGCGCTGCTCGAATCCGACGTGCCCGAGGATCCGCTGGTGGCCGCGATGCTCGTCGACTACTTCCCGAAGCCGCTGCAGCAGCGCTTCAGCGAGCCGATGCGCCGCCATCCGCTGCGCCGCGAGATCCTCGCGACGCACCTGACCAACGCGCTCGTGAACCGCGTCGGCTGCGCGTTCGTGCACCGGTTGATGGAGGAGACCGACGCGAAGCCCGGCGACATCGTGCGCGCCTGCATCATGGCGCGCGACGTGTTCGACCTCGATGCGGTGTGGCGGGACATCGACGCGCTCGACAACCGCGTCGCCGACGACGTGCAGGCGCGCATGTTCGTCGACGTCGCAAGGTTGCTGGAGCGCGCGGCGCTGTGGTTCCTGCGTCACCTGCAATCCGGCGCGGTGGCCGATGGTGGCGTCACCGAGCTCATCGCCCGCTGCCGCGACGCAGCGGAGCGGCTCGCGCCGCAACTGCCGTCGCTGCTGCCGGCCGACGATCTCGAAGCATTGTCCGAGCGGCAGCGCGTGCTGGTCGAAGCCGGTGTCGACAGCGCGCTTGCGGTACGCGTCGCGAGCGGCGACATCTCGGCCGCGCTGCTCGACATCGCCGAAGTGGCCGCGACCAGCAACCGCAGCCTTGAACTCGTCGCGGGCGTCTATTTCTCGCTCGGCACGCTGCTCAATTACAGCTGGATCGGCGAGCGCGCGGCGACACTGCCGACGCCGACGCACTGGGACATGCTGGCGCGTGCGGCCGCGCTCGCGGAAGTCGCGCGTCTCAAGCGCACCCTGGCGACGAGCGCACTCGCGGAATCGCCGGATTCGACCACGCCGGAGACGATCGTCGACGCATGGCGCGCGCGCCGCGAAGCCGCGCTCGTGCGTTACGAGCACCTGCTCGCGGACCTGCGCGCGTCGGGCGGCGCGAGCCTCGCGGTGCTGCTCGTGGTCGTGCGGGAGATGGCCGTGCTCGAACGGGCGTGATGGTCGCTGTGGTCCCGGTGGTCGCTATGGTCGCGACAGCTCACACCGTCGCGACCAGCAGCTCTTCCGCGTTGTTCGGCGGCCGCAGGCCGTCGCTGCGATCGGCGAAGTAACGGCGCGTCAGTTCGGCGGCCGATACGTGTGCGGCCTCCGCGAAACCGGCCTCACGCGCGAGCGCCTGAATCTGCGCCGGCATGAAGAAGCTGACGAACGGCGTGCCGCTGGCGCGCGCGCCCTTCGCGGCCAGTTCCAGCCCGGGGCGCACGTCCGGATCCGCATGCTCCAGCGGCAGCAGGAATGTCATCGCGAGCGTCGAGCCCGGCGCGAGCGACGCCACTTCGCGCAACGCGGCCGCATTCGCTTCGTGCGTCAGGTACATGCTGACGCCGGTCGACACCACGACCGCCGGCTTGCCGGCATCGAAGCCCGCGCCGACCAGCGCGGCACGCCACGACTGCTTCGCCTCGAAATCGACCGGCACGAAACGCAGCCAGTCGGGCACGCCGAAACCACGCTCGACCAGGCGGTGCTGCTTCCAGGCCTGCGGTGCGGGCGGATCGACTTCGAAGACGGTCACGCGCGACGCCATGTCGGGCCGGCGCTGCACGAAGCTGTCGAGACCCGCGCCGAGGATCACGTACTGGCTCACGCCGCGCGCGGCCTGTTCGACGACGAGATCCTCGATGAAGCGCGCCCGCGCGACGATCGACGCACGGAAGGGCCGCGTGAACTGCGGATCCATGTCGCCGCGCTGCTGCCAGCCGGGTTCCGGTGCAAGCAATTGCAGCCCGACTTCATCGGCGAGCACGTGCGGCGTCGCATCGAGTTCGACGTGCAATGCGCGCCACAGCGCGACGCGCGCGGCCGTGCTGTCGGGGGCGCTTTCGCGGGGTTCGGTCATGGTTGCCTCACGCGCCCTGCTTGCCCGGCGCCTGCAGGCGCCACACGCGGCCGTCCGGATCGCGCACGGTCATGTCGCGCGTGCCCCAGTGGGTGTCCTCGAACGGTGTGACGACGTCGACGATCGGCTGCGGCTGCACCGCCTGCTCATCCGCCACCTTGAGCACGACTTGCATGGCCGGCGTCTCGCCCGGCGGCACTTCGGCGATGAACAGAAACGGACCGTCGCCGCTGCGCAGTTGGCCCGAGTGGTGATCGGTTTCGAACTCCAGCTGGAAACCCAGCGCCTGGAAGAACTTCGCCGACTTGCCCCAGTTGTGCGTCGTCAGGTACACGGCTTCGATTCGCTCGGATGACATGTCACTGCTCCTTGGTGGACGGCCCCGCGCCCGGCGGCGGCGCAGCCAGGTACGCGCGCAATGCGTCGGCCACCAGCGCGGACAGCGATTGCTCCGTTTCGATGGCGCGATGCTTGACCTGCCGGATCAGGCTGAGCGGCAGGTACACGTTGAACTGCTTCACTTCTTCATCGGTCATGATGGCTAGTATGCTAGTAATCTAGCAAAAGTCAACCGCAGGCGCGGCCCGTGGATGCGGGCCGCCGTTGGCTATTGATCGTGAAGCCGGGTTACGCGGCGGCGCGCGCCGCCAGTCGCGCAAACAGCGCGTCGAGATCGAATCCCGTCGTGTCGATGCCGATCGTGTCGCGCAGGCACGCGCCCCAAGCGGCCGCATCGTCGAACGTGACGGTGCGCCCGACGCCGGCCGCGTCCCGGATCGTCAGCGTGGTGTTGCGCAGCGCGGCACGGCCTTCCGGCAGTACGCGGCAGGCAATCAGGTTATGCAGAAAGATCGATTCGGGGTACGTCGACGTGAACCAGTTCGCGGCGTCGTAATCGATCCACTCGACCCGCTTCGACTGGAAGCGATAGGTGGTCTGCCAGCCGTCGGGCGTCTCGATCTGCATGTCGAATTCACCGTCGACCGGCGCGGCGACGACACGAAACACGCCGTGCGGCGTCAGTTGCCGCTCGTCCGGCACGAAACGCAGCGGCGCGGTGAGCGTCGCGCTGCCGAAGCCGATGTCCGCGAGCCAGGCCGCGCCGTCGAGATCGATGCGCAGCAGCATGTGCGTATGCGCGGTGGCGACTTCCGGCGGCAGCATCCAGCGCACGCGCGCGATCATCGGCGTCACGCGAAAGCCGATCGCCGTGAGCGCGGTGTAGAACAGCTTGTTGAGTTCGAAACAGTAGCCGCCGCGGCGATGCGCGAGCACCTTGTCGACGATCGACGGCAGATCGAGCGCAACGCGCGCGCCGGTCAGCGGATTGAGGTTTTCGAACGGAATCGCCTGCGGGTGCAGCAGATGCAGCCGGCGCAGCACGTCGAGCGTCGGCGCGACCGGGCCGTCGTAGCCGATGCGGGAGAAATAGCGCGAGAGGTCAAACGAGTCTGTCATGAACCTGCACCGAAAAAAGGGACACGCCACGATAGCATCGTGCGCCATCCCCATGTTGGGCGGGGCCATCTTCGTGTCGCGCGCGATGCCGGCACCGCATCGCGCACGGCCCCGCGCAACGTTACGGCAGCAGCTTCAGCGCGGACGATGCGACCGACGGCACCGAAATGCCCTGGCTCGTCGCGAACTGGACGGCCTGGCTGAGCGTCGTCGCGAGCGACTGCAACTGGCCCGGTGCGCTTTGCGCGATATACGACGCAGCCTGCATGTTCTGCGGATTCAGGCCCGACTGCAACAGCGACGCCGCGCTCGTCGAACCGAGATTGCCGAGCCCCGACTGCAGTTGCGAATACTGCGTGAGCCCCTGCCCGAGCGACGCGAGGCCGTTGCTGAATGCCTGCTTGTCGATCGGGCCGTGCGTCGCGCCGCCGCTCGCGAAGGCCTGGCCAAGCGCCTGCGATACCGATTGCTGCGCGCCGCCCATCTGCGACAGTGCGGCCGGCGTCAGCGTATCGCCGCCGGCGAGCTGACTCGCGGCCTGCTGCGCCTGCCCGGCCGCGCCGGTCAGCCCCATTGCCGACGCGAGCGACGACTGGCCGGTCAGCACCTGCCGGTTCGCCCCGACATAGGCCTGCAGCAATTGCGCGACGCCGCCCTGCGCGGGCGCCGCCTGCTGCTGCCCGCCGCCGAGCAGCGATGCGCCGAGCGACTGCAGGTCGAGCTGCGCGTGCGCGGCGCCGCTTGCCAGGATGCCGAACGCAATGCCTGCCGAGGCCAGGTGACGGCCCGTCGCGCGAATCTGCTTCATGTGTTGTCCTCGTGCCCGAATGGTTGAGCCCGATATTGTCGAAGCGCGCCGCGCGCGGCCGCAACGACTGAAACACATCGAAACGAAATCACGCCGCTCGGCCGCTTGCAATTGCGCGCGTCACGTACGTGCTCGACGGGATTCGTCCGAGATTGCGTGCGATTTCGGGCGGGGGCCGGAATTCGTTCGCGAGCCGCATGAATGGTGGTGGCGGCAGAGGTTGGCAAAGTGAGGCGGCCGGTGGTCGGCCGCCCGCTTTCGGCTACCGGCCGGCGCCGCGCTACGCAGCCATCCACGCCGGCAACCGCCCGCCGACCCGGTCAGCCGCCTGCTCGTAGCCGCGCGCAAGCTGCAACACGGCGAGATCGGCACGCGGACGCCCGATCAGTTGCATCCCCATCGGCAGCCCCGCGTCGTTGAAGCCGACCGGCACGCTGATCACCGGGCAGCCGGCCAGCGTCCACGGCACGACCGTTTCCATCCAGCGGTGGTAGGTATCCATCGCACGGCCCGCGATCTCCTTCGGCCAGCGCTGGTCGACGTCGAACGGGAACACCTGCGCCGTCGGCGCCGCGATGAAGTCGTAGCGGTCGAAGAAGCTCAGCACGGCCTGATGCCACGCGGTGCGCTCGACGCTCGCGTCGAACACGGCCGCGCCCTGCATCGCGAGCAGCCCCTCGACCTCGTAGATCGCCTCGGGCTTCAGCAGCGCGCGCCGTGCCGGGTCGCGATAGTGCGCAAGCAGCCCGCCGCCGGACAGCAGGTGCCGGTGCGCGAGCCACAGGCGCCAGATCCGGTCGGGCGCGAACGCCGGCAGCGCGGCATCGACGTCGCAGCCGATCTCGCGCAGCGTCGCCAGCCCTTGTTCGCACAGCGCGAGCACGCCCGCCTCGGTCGCGAGATAGCCGTTCCAGTCGCCAACCCACGCGATGCGCTTGCCGCGCAGGTCGGCGTCGAGCGGCTGCGCGAACACGGCCGGATCGTCCGCGAGCGACAGCGGATCGTTGCGGTCGTAGCCGGCCTGGATCGCGAGCAGTTGCGCAACGTCGCCGACGGTACGGCCCATCGGCCCTTCGATGCCGAGCTGCTGCACGAACACGTCGACGCCCGGCCAGCGCGGCACGCGGCCCTGCGATGGGCGGAAACCGTAGATGTTGCAGAACGCGGCCGGATTGCGCAGCGAACCGCCGAAGTCGCTGCCGTCCGCCACCGGCAGCATCCGCGACGCAAGCGCCGCCGCCGTGCCGCCGCTACTGCCGCCCGCGCTCTTGGTCAGGTCGTACGGGTTGCGCGTCGCGCCGTAGACCTCGTTGAACGTGTGCGAGCCGAGCCCGAATTCGGGCGTGTTGGTCTTGCCGATGAAGATCGCGCCGGCCGCACGCATCCGCGCCACGCCCACGGAATCGGCCTGCGGCACGTTCTCGCGGAAGACCGGCGAGCCGTAGGTCGTCCGCAGCCCCTTCGTCATCGCCAGATCCTTCGGTGCCTGCGGCATCCCGTGCATCCAGCCGTGGTACTCGCCGCGCGCCAGCGCGGCATCCTTTTCCGCGGCTTCGGCGAGCAGTGCGTCGCGATCGCGCAGCGCGACGATCGCGTTGACCGCGCCGTTCACGCGCTCGACGTGATCGAGATACGCACGCATCGTCTCGACGCACGACACGGCCTTGCCGCGAATCGCCGACGCGAGCTCGCCCGCCGACAGGCGCACGATCGGATCGACGGGGATGGAAGCGGGAGCGAGAAGCTGCGGGGCGCCGTGCGGCATGCGGAGTCTCCTGGAATCGGAATGGAATGACGGGCCGCATGGCGGCGGCCGCGCCCGAACCGGCCGGGAGCGGCCGCGCCGCGGCCGATGCACTACTCTACGCGACGCCCGATCGGCGACCTCCGATATTTTCCGCCGCGATTCATTGCGGTTCCGACTGAATCGGGGTGGCGGGCCACGCTTCGCGCGCATCGCCCAGGCCGATGAAATCGTTTATGCGCATAAACTTAAATTTCTTATATTTCTATTAGGCGCAGCACGAGGCGGCGCGCGTTAACGACATTTTTACGCGATCGTCCGCTCTCTTTAGATTGTTCGGCCCGGCGGCGCGCTACGCTGGAATCATCTCGTTTCCTGGACAACATTCATGCTC
Source organism: Burkholderia sp. Se-20373 (assembly GCF_017104705.1). Taxonomy (NCBI): domain Bacteria; kingdom Pseudomonadati; phylum Pseudomonadota; class Betaproteobacteria; order Burkholderiales; family Burkholderiaceae; genus Burkholderia; species Burkholderia sp. Se-20373. The sequence continues at coordinate 27,310 of NZ_JAAGPH010000039.1, forward strand.
AAGCTGCTGGTTCCGGTCGGCCACTCTCCCCGCTCGCTTCAGGCGGTTCGCCATGCGACCTTCCTGTACCGCGAACGGTGCGCGTCGGAAATCGTGCTGATCAACGTCCAGGCGCCGCTCGAATCGACGCGGCTCGAGGCCTACCATCCGCTGTCGCGGCTGCGTTCGATCGAGGAGAAGTTCGCGTCCGACGATCTGGCCATGGCCGAGCGGATCCTGCAGGAAGCCGGCGTCAAGTACAGCGTCGTGATGAAGGTGGGCCCGGTGGCCGATACGATCGCGTCCGTGGCGGCAGAGACGGGCTGCGACGAGATCGTGGTCGTCGCGCCGCGGCACGACCCGTTGCATGCGCTGCTGTCGGTGTTCCGTCGCAGCGTGATGAGCCGGCTGGTGCGGATTTCGAATGTGCCGGTCACGGCCGTGCAATGACGGCGATGAAGCGCGACGATGCGGCAACGGCCCGTTCGTCGACGGGCCTCGGGTTTGCGACGCGCGGTGCGACACGTGTGCGCGTTACCGCTCACCCGTGTTGCATCGACGTTCCCGCAGCACTTAGTCGATGACCTTGCGCACGAACACGAAATAGGCGGCGGCCGAAGACGCAACGAGCAGGATGGCCCACATCGGGGCGAGGCTGATCAGGACGGAAGAGACGTTAAGCATTTGGATTCCTCACTAATTCGATAGCGATGTTCGACACGCACCTGCTTGCCGGAACCGATGCATGCCTCCGCGATCGCGTTCCGTCAAATCATGGATTCATGCTATCGCTTTGAACGGCCGCGCGACCGCCCCCTCCCGCCCGTAACCTGACATTCGTCAAACTCCCGTGAATCGTGTGTCTGTCGCGCAAAAAACCGCCGCACGCATGTGTCGCCGTCCGTCCGGTTGCGCCTGCCACGCGCATGGAAGCCGCGCCGTCCGTCCTCTCGCAAACCACGAAAAATGGGACAGGATCATCCGGCGCGCCCGCATTTCAGCAGACGTTTACCGGGGGAACCCCCAAGTGCTTCGTCGAACGGGTCCGCGTTACGCTTGAGCCACGAGGAGACGAACCATGAGACGAGCCGTACATATCGCTGTTTTTGCGCTGCTGGCGTATCTCATTGGCGATCGCGCGATCCTGCATGCGCAGGGCCGCGACACCAGCCCGCTTGCGTGCGAACAAGGCGCCGCGCAGGTGAAGGTCGATGCGCTCGGCCGCGGTTTCGGCGAAGCCGCTGCCAGCAGCCAGGGCGAAGCCTTCATGTCGGGCTGCCTGGTGACGGGGCGCGGCAATCAGGACGTCGCGCTGGCGAACCGCTGACGGGCGTCCGGTGACGCGCAGGCCGCGTTCGGGTCACGACAGCCCAGGCAGAGCCACACACGCCCGCATCCATTCCCGCTTTTCGATCGATGTCGCGACGCATGTCACGGCTGGGACGGTGGTCACACCGAACGTCCGCGCGTAACCTGCATCACGGCAGGGAAGATGCGTCGACATCGAGTCGATCGGAGCGTCCTTGCCGTATGGCACTCGCCAGACGTTCAACCGGCCGCATTCCCGGCCGCCGCGTCGAGACCCCGCTTCATCTCCAACGACAACCCACCCAACGATGAGCCACGCACACACCGAATTGATCCAGCGCTTCTACACCGCGTTCCAGCAGCGCGACATCGACGCGATGCTCGCCTGCTATGCCGATGACGTCGTCTTCAGCGATCCCGCATTCGGCGAACTGCGCGGCGACCTCGCACGCGACATGTGGCGCATGCTGGTGGCGCGTGCACAGGATTTTTCATTGACGTTCGGCGAAGTCGCCGCGGATCAGCAGGCCGGGCGCGCCGAGTGGATCGCCCAATACCGCTTCACGGCGACCGGCCGGATGGTGGTCAACCGGATCGACGCGCGGTTCCGGTTTCGCGACGGACGCATCGTCGAGCATCGCGACAGCTTCGACCTGTGGCGCTGGGCGCGTCAGGCGCTCGGGCTGAAAGGCGCGCTGCTCGGCTGGACGCCTTTCGTCCAACGCGCGATCCGCGCGCAGGCGCGCAAGAACCTCGACGCGTATCGCGCCAAGCGGAAATAGCGCACACCGTCATGGCTTCATCGTCGCGTTGATCAGGTCGTCGGCCATGTCCGGCCGAACGCCGTCCGGATTCTTGAGACCGTTCTCGCGATACCAGCTTTCGTCGGCTTCGGGATGCGGGCCGACGAGCCCGACGCGCCCCTTGCCGTAGCGATAGGTCGCCGCCGCGATATCGCGGTTCGGATAGGTCGCCAGCACGACCGCGCCGGGAGCGGCCGGGAGCATCGCGCCGTCCTGGAAGTAGATCCAGCGCTTTCTCCCGCGCCAGACCACCGGTGTCACGGTGTCCGCGATTCCGTGCAGCGTCGAGCCCGGCCGGCCGACCTCGGAGTCGAACTCGCCGGCGACCAGCCCGAAACCCGGGTCGCCCGCGAGGTAAGCGCCCATGCAGATGCCCAGATAGCGCCCGCCGTTCGATACGTAATGCCGCACGGCCTTGAGCGAATTTTTCCCGATGCTGGCCGCCGCACCGGGGATGTCCTGTCCGCCGCCCGGCTGCACATAGAGCGCGGCGCCGGCCAGGACGGCGGGCGTGATCTTGAGTTTTTCCGCCGGCCCGACGTAGATCACCCTGAACCTGTGGCTGGATTCACGCAGGCGCTGCGCGACCGTCTCGGGGCAGCCATCGCATGCGGCCGGGCCGCGATAGACCAGTGCGACGGGACGGCTGGCGGAGTCGCGCGCTTCACCATCGGCCACGGCCGCGTGAGCGACCGACGACGCAATGAGCGACACCACCACGAAAATCGATTCTCTGGATCGCATGTACTTGATCGACGGGCTTTGAGGGCTCGCGGCCGTTCAGGACGGTGCAACCGGCACGTGCCGATGTGGTCTCCGTCTTTTGAAACCTGATTGAAAGCCGCGTGAAATAGAGCGTAGGCGCGCGAAAGCGGCCCGTGTGTAACGTTTCTTGCGTGCTTGTGCAGATATCTGTGCCGCCGGTAGCCGGACTCCCGACGCGTCGTTACCGGTAGCGCCCCTCGCCGGCCGCGGCCTCGAACGGTTCGCGTCGGTTCGCATGACGTCAGCCAAAGCCGACGACGGCGGCGCCCGACGCAAACGAACGCGCCCGGATCGCAGCCAGGCACCCCGCAGCGCCTCCCCTCCACTGTCAGGACCACCCGGAACACCCTGCCGACATCCGCACCCGGGCGAACCTCCAAAAACACGCCCCGCCCCACCGACGCCCCCGTGCCACCGCGCTTTCCCGTGCTCCGGCCATCAACTCTTATATAAGACATAAGACATTTGACGTTAAAGAGCATTGAGATTAGAATCCCGCTCAAAGCAGTGCCTGGAACAGCCCCGGAGTGCCGGCAAGGCCTTCCCCTCAAACGCAATATCAGCAGGTCTCCCCATGCTTGAAAACTTTCGTGCTCACGTGGCCGCCCGCGCCGCGCTCGGTATTCCTCCCCTGCCGCTGACGGCTCAGCAGACCGCCGAACTGGTGGAACTGCTGACGAACCCGCCCGCCGGCGAAGAGCAGACGCTGCTCGACCTGATCACCCATCGCGTGCCCGCCGGCGTCGACGAAGCCGCCCGCGTGAAGGCCGGCTTCCTGGCCGCCGTGGCCAAGGGCGAGACCGTCTGCCCGCTGATCTCGCGCGAACGCGCGACCGAACTGCTCGGCACGATGCTGGGCGGCTACAACATCCAGCCGCTGATCGAGCTGCTGTCCGATGAAGCCGTCGCTGCCGTGGCTGCCGACGCACTGAAGAAAACCCTGCTGATGTTCGACCAGTTCCATGACGTCAAGGAACTCGCCGACAAGGGCAACGCGCACGCGAAGGCCGTGCTGCAGAGCTGGGCCGACGCCGAATGGTTCACGAGCCGTCCGGAAGTGCCGCAAAGCCTGACCATCACCGTGTTCAAGGTGACGGGCGAAACCAACACCGACGACCTGTCGCCGGCCCCGGACGCCACCACCCGCCCGGACATCCCGATGCACGCACTGGCGATGCTGAAGAACGCGCGCCCGGGTATCACGCCGGAAGAAGACGGCAAGCGCGGCCCGGTCAAGTTCATCGAATCGCTGAAGGAAAAGGGTCACCTGGTCGCCTACGTGGGCGACGTGGTCGGCACCGGCTCCTCGCGCAAGTCGGCCACCAACTCGGTGCTGTGGTTCACCGGCGAAGATATCCCGTTCGTCCCGAACAAGCGCTTCGGCGGCGTGTGCCTCGGCGGCAAGATCGCCCCGATCTTCTACAACACGATGGAAGATGCCGGCGCGCTGCCGATCGAGCTCGACGTGTCGCAGATGGAAATGGGCGACGTGGTCGAACTGCGCCCGTACGAAGGCAAGGCGCTGAAGGACGGCAAGGTCATCGCCGAATTCCAGGTCAAGTCCGACGTGCTGTTCGACGAAGTGCGCGCCGGCGGCCGCATTCCGCTGATCATCGGCCGCGGCCTGACCGCGAAGGCACGTGAAGCGCTCGGCCTCGCGCCGTCGACGCTGTTCCGCCTGCCGCACCAGCCGGCCGACAGCGGCAAGGGCTTCTCGCTCGCGCAGAAGATGGTCGGCCGCGCCTGCGGTCTGCCGGAAGGCCAGGGCGTGCGCCCGGGCACGTACTGCGAACCGAAGATGACCTCGGTCGGCTCGCAGGACACCACGGGCCCGATGACCCGCGACGAACTGAAGGATCTCGCGTGCCTCGGCTTCTCGGCCGACCTCGTGATGCAGTCGTTCTGCCACACCGCCGCTTATCCGAAGCCGGTCGACGTGAAGACGCACCAGACGCTGCCGAACTTCATCAGCACGCGCGGCGGTATCGCGCTGCGCCCGGGCGACGGCGTGATCCACTCGTGGCTGAACCGCATGCTGCTGCCCGACACCGTCGGCACCGGCGGCGATTCGCACACGCGCTTCCCGATCGGCATCAGCTTCCCGGCAGGTTCGGGCCTGGTCGCGTTCGCGGCCGCCACCGGCACGATGCCGCTGGACATGCCGGAATCGGTGCTGGTCCGCTTCAAGGGCAAGATGCAGCCGGGCGTCACGCTGCGTGACCTCGTCAACGCGATTCCGCTGTACGCGATCAAGCAAGGCATGCTGACGGTCGCCAAGCAAGGCAAGAAGAACATCTTCTCGGGCCGCATCCTCGAAATCGAAGGCCTGCCCGACCTGAAGGTCGAGCAAGCGTTCGAGCTGTCGGATGCGTCGGCCGAGCGTTCGGCTGCCGGTTGCTCGGTGCACCTGAACAAGGAACCGATCATCGAGTACCTGAACAGCAACATCACGCTGCTGAAGTGGATGATCGCGCAGGGCTATCAGGATCCGCGCAGCCTGCAGCGCCGTATCCAGGCGATGGAGCAGTGGCTGGCCGACCCGCAACTGCTGTCGCCGGATGCCGACGCCGAGTACGCGGCCGTCATCGAGATCGACCTCGCCGACATCCACGAGCCGATCGTCGCGTGCCCGAACGACCCGGACGACGTGAAGACGCTGTCGGACGTCGCAGGCGCGAAGATCGACGAAGTGTTCATCGGCTCGTGCATGACCAACATCGGTCACTTCCGTGCCGCGTCGAAGCTGCTCGAAGGCAAGCGCGACATCCCGGTCAAGCTGTGGGTCGCGCCGCCGACCAAGATGGACCAGAAGCAACTGACCGAAGAAGGCCACTACGGCGTGTTCGGCACGGCCGGTGCGCGTACCGAAATGCCGGGCTGCTCGCTGTGCATGGGTAACCAGGCTCAGGTGCGCGAAGGCGCGACGGTCATGTCGACGTCGACCCGCAACTTCCCGAACCGCCTCGGCAAGAACACGAACGTGTATCTCGGCTCGGCGGAACTGGCGGCGATCTGCTCGCGGCTGGGCAAGATCCCGACCAAGGAAGAGTACATGGCCGACATGGGCGTGCTCAGCGCGAACGGCGACCAGATCTACAAGTACATGAACTTCGACCAGATCGAAGACTTCAAGGAAGTGGCCGACACCGTGCAGATGTAAGCACGCGGAGCGGGCTGCGGCGGGCGGTTGACGGCGCAGCACACTACGCAATGGCGTCGCAGGCTGAATGCCCGCGGCGCCATTTTTTTATGCGGTTTCGAAACAAGCCTCTCCGGAGATAGCGGGAAAGCCGCCATGACCGGCGTTTTTACCGCTGCGTTGCAATCGTCACGCGCCCTCGCCACCCGGCTCGCGGCGGATCACCAGTTCGTTGAAGCCGGTGTGCGGGTCGGGTTCGCGCGCAAAGCGATGCGCGGGCAGCACGGCCAGCAGGATCTCGGCGGTCGTGCGCACCACGCAGCCGCTCGCGACATGGCCGCCCGTCACGCGGCCGGCCGCATCCGAGATCGACATATGCAGATGCGCGCCGTCCGGCGATACCGAGCCGGCCAGCGTCAGGATTTCGAGGTCACCGCGCAGTTCGGTCGGCTGGTCCGCGCCGGCGAAACGCAACTGCGCGACGCTCAGGCTGCCGATGCCCTGGATCACGAAGGCCGCGTGCGCGTCGTGCTGACGCAATGCATGCTCGATCGACGCGCGCAGGTCGTCGCCGGGGGAAAGACGCAGAGGATGAGCTTGCATGGTCGAGCACGTGCCGATGGAGGATAGTGTTGGCCAAGGGTACGTTCGCGCCGTGAATCCGGCAAGTCACCCGCGCCGGTCGCTCGCCAGCAACCCATACAGCGCGCTGTCCGACACTTCGTCGCCGACGATCCAGCGTTCGCGCAGCAGCCCTTCCCGTGCGAAACCCAGCCGTTCGAGCAGCCCCGCGGACGCGACGTTGCGCGGATCGATATCGGCTTCGAGCCGGTTCAGCCGCAGCGTGCCGAATGCGTGATCGATCATGGCCGATGCCGCCTCGCGCATGTATCCGCCGCGCCAGTACTTCCGCCGCAGGCTGAAGCCGATCTCGGCGCGCCGGCATTGCTCGTTCGCATGGAACAGCGCGCATTCGCCGAGCGCTTCGCCGGTTTCCCGCAATTCGAGCACGCAGGTCAGGCTCTCTCCGCTCGCGGACGTCTGCACGTTGCGCGCGACGCGCGCCTCGGCCTGCTCGATCTGCGTCATCGGCGAGAACGAGAAATAGCGCATCGCTTCCGCATCCGACCAGATTTCGAAGAACGCATGCGCGTCGGCTTCGCGCAGCGGGCGCAGGACGAGGCGGGAAGTATCCAGCGTGACGGGTTCGAACAGGGGCATGGCGACGGTCGGTCGAAAAACGGGATCGTGAATTAGAACATGCAAGCCGAAAGTCGGCTATGTCACGCATTCGAACGATCCGTCGCCCCCCTCCGCAACAACCGGATCGCCGCCGAACAACAAGGCCCGGACATCGCCCGGGCCTCTCCACCTCATCCGATACCGCTGGCCGGCCGCGCTTACGCTTCGAGCGCTTCCAGCACCTTGCCCTTCGTCTCGATCCCGACGAAGTGCACGGTCACCGCCGCGATCAGCGGCACGATGCCGATCAGGTAGAACGCCGGCGCGAGGTTGCCGCCGATGATCGCGTGCGGCACCACCATCGGCGCGACGAACGACGCGATCTTCAGCCATGCGCTGCCGAGCCCGCAGCCCGACGCGCGGATGCTCGTCGGATACTGCTCCGGCGTATAGACGTACGCGGTAATGAACCCCGACGCCATCAACCCGAGCGACAGCGAGCAGAAGATCGACACGACATACACCGACGAAGCGTGATAGAAGCCCGCGAACGCCAGCGACAGCGCGCACAGCACGAACGACCACACGATCACCGGCTTGCGGCCGAGCTTGTCGACGAGCAGCGCCGACGCCAGCGACCCGAGCACGCCCATCACCGAGCCGATCACCGCGAGGTTCAGCGCGAGCTGCAACGGCGCGTGATAGAAGTTCTTGTAGATCGTCGGCAGCCACGTCGACAACCCGTACTGGATGAACCCGCAGGTCGCCCACAACGTCGCCACCGCGAGCGTGCGCTTGCGATACGCGGCGCTGAACAGATCGCTCATCTTGCGCTTCGGATGCTGACGCACCATCTCGTCGAACGCGGCCGCCTGCGTGACCGGCGGCAGTTCGCCGCGCACCGACGCTTCGAACGCACCGACCGCCCGCCCTGCTTCGGCCAGCCGCCCGCGCGACGCGAGCCAGCGCGGCGATTCCGGTACGAGACGCGTGAGCACCAGCGACAGGATCAGCGGCAGCCCACCGACGAAGTACATGATTTCCCAACCGAAGCGCGGCACGAGCCACGCACCGAGCGCCATCGACACGAGCAGGCCGATCGGGAACACGATCTCGTACAGCAGCACGAAGCGGCCGCGGCCATGGGCGCGCGTGATCTCGTTGATGTACGTCGCGGCAACCGGCAGCTCGCCGCCCAGGCCCAGGCCCTGCATAATCCGCAGCAGTACGAAGATCTCGAAGGTCGGCGCGAAACCGCACGCGATGCTCGTGATGCCGATCACGGCCGAGCTCCATGCGATCGCCTTCACGCGGCCGTGCTTCTCCGCCAGCGCGGGAAACAGGAAGGCGCCGATCAGTTGGCCGATCGCGCCGGACGCGATCAGCATGCCGATCTGCGTCGGCGACAGCCCCCATTTGTGAATCAGCAACGGCAGCGTCGCCGCGATCGTGATCACGTCGAAGCCGTCGAAGAACGTCGCGGTGCCGATCAGCACGCGCGCGCGGATCTGCATCGCGTTGGCGGGAAGCCGCTCGAGCCGCGCGATGATCGCGCCGGGCGTGGAGGCGGCAGCTTCCATCGTGGCGCGACCGGCCACGACGTTGTCGAAAGTGCTCATGCGGGGAGTCTCCTGTGTCTCGTCGCCCGGTCAGGCCAGTGTCTTGCTCGTGTCTGCCAGCGCTTCCGTATCCACTGCCCGGCCCTGGTTCATCCACTTGCGCGCGAGCTTCAGCTCACGCGCGTTGTTGACGGCGATGACACCTCTCACATGTCCTTCGCCCACGAAAAACAGCGTCGCGCGTCGCGCGGCAAGCTCGCCGCGCACGACGAGCTGCGCATCGGCCGGCAGATCACCGAGGATCTGCAGGTTCACGTCGTACTGATCGGACCAGAACCACGGAATCTCCGCGTACGGGGCGCGCACGCCGAGCACGGCTTTTGCCGCCGCGATCGCCTGGTTCTGCGCGTTGGCCCATGATTCGAGCCGCACGCGCCGCTTCAGCCAGCCGTTGTGATGGTTCGCGACGTCGCCACACGCGAAGATCGCCGGGTCGCTCGTCGCGCCGAATTCGTCGACGACGATGCCGTCGTCGATCGCCAGCCCCGCGTCGCTCGCGAGCGACGCGTTCAGCGCGAGGCCGATGCCGGCCACCGCGAAATCGGCGTCGATCGTCGTGCCGTCGGCGAGCGTCGCGCGCACCTTCGACGCGTCGTCCGGCTGCGCGTCGAGCGACGCGAGCGCCGCGCCGAGGCGGACGTCCACACCGTTCGCGCGGTGCAGGTCGAGCAGGAAATCCGACACGATCTGCGGCACCGAGCGGCCGCACAGCCGCGGCGCGCCTTCGACGACCACCGCGTCGACGCCGAGCTTGCGCGCGGTCGCCGCGACCTCGAGGCCGATCCAGCCGCCGCCGATCACGAGTACGCGCCGGCTCGCGCGCAGCTTCTCGCCGAGCGCGGCCGCTTCGTCGAGCGTGCGCAGGTAATGCAGGTTCGGGATCCTCACGAGTGCGTCCGGCAAGCGGCGCGACGTGCCGCCGGTCGCGATCACGAGACGGTCGTATTCGATCTCGCGGCCGCTTTCGGTTGTCACGACGCGGCGTGCACGGTCGATCGATGCGGCGCGTTCCGGCTGCCATGCTTCCACGTTCAGCGCGTCGAATTCGTCCGGACGCACGACGCGCACGGTTTCGATGTCGGCGTCCCCGGCCAGCACGGCCTTCGACAACGGCGGCCGCTCGTACGGCAGATGCGGTTCATCGGCGATCATCACGAGGCGGCCCGCAAAGCCTTCCGCGCGCAGCGTCTTCAACACCCAGCCGGCGGCCTGGCCGCCGCCGATCACGACGACCGTGCCGGGCGCGGCATGCTCCTGTGCGTTCCCTTCGCTCATGATTTTCGCTCCGTCATGAACTTGCCTTCCGGCGCCTTCGCGTTCTTCTGCCGGCGCGTGTTGCCGTCGAGGCCGCCGTCGACGGCCCATTCGGCGAACACGGTCGGGCCCGGTTCGAACTCGCGCGGCTGCCATTCGGGCGTCAGCACGTCTTCATCCGCGTAGTACTCGATCAGCGCGCCGGCCGGGTTCTGGAAGTACCAGAAGTACGCGGACGACACCGGATGACGCCCCGGGCCGAGTTGCGTTTCCCAACCGCAGCGGTCGATGTGCATGCCGCCGCCGAACACCTCGTGGATGTCGCGCACGGTGAACGCGACGTGGTTCAGGCCGCGTTTGCCGTTCGGCAGCGCGAGCAGGAACAGGTCGTGGTGGCCGCCGTGCGGTGCGCAACGCATGAACGCGCCGCGGCCCGGGTAACGGTCGGACGTCTCGAAGCCCAGCAACTCGTGATAGAACTTTTCCTGCGCGTCGAGGCAGTTCGTGAAGAACACCACGTGCCCGACCTCGACCGGCTCCGCGCGCGCATAGATCGGGCTCGGCTGGTCGACGCGCAGCGTCTGGCCCCACACGTTCGACGGCGAGCCCGTGATGTCGAGTGCGCGCTTGCGCGTGACTTCGATGCGGATCGCCATCCCGTTCGGGTCGATGCAGCCGACCGCATCGTCCTGCGCGTAATAACCGGGCTGGCCGGCGAGCTTCGTGCGCAGCGCGTCGAGTGCCTGCCGCGTCGCGACGCCCCACGTGACTTCCCGCAGCGTCGGCCCCGCCTCGAACGCGGGCGGCAGCGACGGATCGTCGGCCTTGACGGCCAGCACGGTGCACCCGTTCAGCGTCTCGAAGCGTGCGCGTGTGTCGTCGTGCGAGACTTCCTTCATCCCCCAGTCGGCGAAAAAGCGCCGGCAGGTCGCGAGGTCGTCGACGCCGTACGTGATCTGCTCGATTCCCAAAATGCTCATTGCGTCATTCCCCTTCGCTCAGTTCGCCCACGGCAGCGGCGCGTCGTTCAAGCCCCAGTAGAGGCTCTTCTGCTGCATGTACTCGCGGATGCCGAGACGCCCTTTCTCGCGCCCCATTCCGCTCTCCTTCCAGCCCGAGAACGGCGTGGAGATCGAGAACAGCTTGTACGTATTGATCCAGACGGTGCCCGTCTCCAGCGCGCGCGCGATGCGCCACGCGCGCTTGTAGTCGCGCGTCCAGATGCCGGCCGCCAGGCCGAACACGCTATCGTTCGCCTGCGCGATCAGCGACGCTTCGTCATCGAACGGCATCGCGACGAGCACCGGGCCGAAGATTTCTTCCTGGCAGATGCGCGCGCTGTTCGGCAAACCTTCGAGAATCGTCGGCTGATAGAAGAAGCCGTTCTCGCGCCCGTCGCCCGACGGCCGCTCGCCGCCGCACAGCAGGCGGCCGCCTTCCTCGAGGCCGAGCGCCACGTAGCGTTCCACCGATTCGCGATGCTTCGCGGTGATCAGCGGCCCCATCTGCGTGTCGGGCCGCGTCGGATCGCCCACGCGCAGCTTGCGTGCGCCCGCGACCAGGCGCTTCATGAATTCGTCGTACACCGAACGTTGCACGAACAGCCGCGAGCCCGCGATGCACGCCTCGCCCGATGAGCTGAAGATGCCGTACAGCACGCCGTTGACCGCGTGGTCAAGATCGGCGTCGTCGCAGACGATCGTCGGCGACTTGCCGCCGAGTTCGAGCGACACGGGCATCAGCTTCTCGGCCGCGATGCGCGCGATGCCGCGGCCCACTTCGGTGCCGCCGGTGAACGACACCTTCTTCACCAGCGGATGACGCACGAGCACGTCGCCGATCACCGAGCCCTTGCCCGGCAGCACGCTCAGCACACCCTTCGGCACGCCCGCTTCCTCGCAGATGCGCGCCAGCGCGAGCGACACGAGCGGCGTGACTTCGGCCGGCTTCAGCACCACCGCGTTGCCGCCGGCCAGCGCCGGCGCGAGCTTCTGCGCATCGGACGCGATCGGCGAATTCCACGGCGTGATCGCCGCGATCACGCCGATCGGTTCGTACACGCTCATCGTCAGGTAGTCGCCGCGCGACGGCGTCAGTTCCTCGTCGAGCGTTTCGAGGCACGCCGCGAAATAGCGGAACGTGTTCGCGGCGCTCGCCACCAGCACGCGCGTCTCGCCGATCGGCTTGCCGTTGTCGCGGCGCTGCAGGTTCGCGAGCGCCTCGTGGCGCTGCATGATCAGATCGGCGATGCGGTACAGCACCTGCGCGCGCAGGTGCGGCTTCAGCCCGGCCCAGTCGGCGCGGCGCCATGCGGCGTCGGCGGCCACGACGGCTTCGGCCGCGTCTTCCGCATTCGCGGTCGACACTTCCATGTTCACGGACTGGTCGGCCGGATAGATGCTCGCGTAAGGCGCGCCACGGCCGCGGCGCCATTCGCCGCCGATCAGGATGTTGCCGTCGGGTACGAGGCTCGTATCGAAAGGAGTCATGTCACAAGTCCACAAATCTGTCTCTGCACGTCCGCCCTCGCCGTGGCGCGGGCAGGCATTCAATGGCCCGGTCAGATCACGCAGCGGGCCGCGCGGTTGCGCAGCGCGCGGATCGCGCTGTACGCCGTCAGCGCGGACGTCTTCGGGTTGTCGGGCAGCGGCTTGCCGCTCATTTCCAGCGACATCTCGCCGAATGCGCCGCGCGCGGTGATGCGGTGCACGTTGCGCTCGACCGCCGGATCGGCGATCAGGCGCACGTGCGTCGCATCGAGGCCGAGACCCGCGAGCGCGACGGTGGCCGCGACGTTCGCGTTCTTCGGATACAGGCGCGCGGCATCGCGCGCGCTGCCTTCGAAGATCACCTTTTCCGCGGTCATCGCGCGCAGGTCGCACAGCGCCTCGGCGGGCGTGCCGAGCCAGCCGAGCGGCGGCTTGCGGCCCACGTACAGCACTTCGTCGAGGCCGCCCTGCTTCGCGGACGCCAGCGCATCGATCCCGCCGATCGCGCCGGACAGCAGCGTGACCGTCGCGTCGCCCTCGTCGGCCGCCTGTGCGAGCACGTCCAGCAGCGCGAGATCGGACAGCGCGCCGATCGACGCGACCGCGCAATCGGTGCCGGCCTTCAGCAGCGGCACGACGTGATCGACGAGCGCGCTGTGGCCCGCGCATTCGAGCGCGAACTCGGGGCGGCGGGCCAGTGCGTCGACCGACGACACGACCTCCACCGCGCCGCCCAGCACGCCCTGCACCGCCGCGCGCTGGTGTTCCGGCACGATCACGTGCGCGACGCGCAGCGACGCATCGTGCTCGACCGCGTGGTACACGGCCGCGCCGATCGCACCGAAGCCGATCATCGCGATGTCGACGGGTGCGTGGGCCCGCTTTTGCCCGTTAAGCATATTGGCGCTCCGACGGCTCTTCCTTCTTGACCGGCGGGCCCGCGAAGTTCGATGCGAACGCGCCGACCGACAGCATGTCGACCTCGACCATCACCGGGCCGGCCTTCGCCATCCCTTCGCGCACGATCGCTTCCGCCTGGTCGAGCGACGTGATCCGGTAGTGCGTGAGGCCGAAGCTCGCGCAGAACTGCGCGAAATCGGGCTGGTGCAGTTGCACGAAGCAGCGGCGGCCACCGTAGTGCGCGTCCTGGATGTTGCGGATCACGCCGTAGCACTGGTCGTTCATCAGCACGATCATGACGTTCGCGTTTTCCTGCACGGCCGTGACGAGTTCGCCGACGTTGACCATCAGGCCACCGTCGCCGACGAGGCAGACCGTCTTCGCCGCCGCATCCGCCAGCGCCGCGCCGATGCCCATCTGGATGCCCTGGCCGATGCCGCCGCCGAGCGCATGCACGCCCGAGCGCGGCTCGAAGATCTTCAGCAGGCGGTTGCCCCACGTGCTGTTCGAGATCGTCACGTCGCGCACCCAGTTGTAGTCGCGGCCCACGGCACCCTGCAGCGTGTCGACGAGCTGCTTGTACGGCCCGAGGCCCTTCGACACGTCGGCCACCGCCTGCTCGCGGGCGGCCGCGAGATCGGCCGCGAACTGCGGATCGACCGCCAGGCGGCCTTCGAGCTGGTCGGCCAGCTCAGCCAGCACGCGCTTCGAATCGCCATGCACGAACAGCTCGTTGCGATAGCCGCGGTTGTCGGCAAGCGCGTCGGCGTCGACGCGGAACAGCGGCTGCGGCAGCGCGAGCTTGTACTTCAGCGTTTCGTTGCCGCGCAGGCGCGAGCCGACGACGACGAGCGCATCGCAGGTCTTGTAGAACGCTTCGACGGACGCGTGCACGTTGAACGCGCCGAGCGTCGCCGGGTGATCTTCGGGCAGCACGCCGCGGCCCTGCACGCTCGTCACGACGCCGAAGCCGAGCTTCACGAGGCGCTCGACTTCCTCGCGCGCATGGCGGGCGCCGCCACCGAGCCACAGCAGCGGGCGGCGCTTGGCCGCGAGGGCATCGGCGAGCTTCGCGACGCGAGCGGTGTCGTGCTCGCGCACCGCGACGTGGGCCGGCGCGAGGTCTGTCGGCCATTCGATTTCAGCGGCCTGGATGTCGATCGGAATCTCGACCGACACGGGGCCCGTCGGCGCGGTCTGCGCGATGCGCACGGCTTCGCGGATCGTCGGCAACACGGTTTCGACGGTGCGCACGCGGAACGCGGCCTTCGAGATCGAATGCAGCATCGACAGCTGGTCCGGCGCTTCGTGGATGTACGCGAGATCCTGGTCGAGGTACGGCGTCTCGATCTGGCCCGTGACGTGCAGCAGCGCGGTGCCGGCCGTCAGCGCCTCTACCATCGCGCCGGCCGCGTTGCCCGCCGCCGTGCCCGTGCTCGTGAACGCGACGCCGAGGCCGCCCGACACGCGGGCCAGGCCGTCGGCCATGTTCAACGCACCGGCTTCGCCGCGTGCACCGACATACCGGATGTTGCCGCGCGAGTGGATCGCGTCGAGGATCGGCATGTTGTGGATCGAGATGACACCGAATGCGGTCTTCACGCCGCACTGCTCGAGAAAGGCGGCAATCAGCTCGCCAACCGTGGTTTTTTTAGACATGGCGTGCAAAGCCTCCAGAAACGTCGATATGGCTGCCCGTCGTGTACGACGACAGATGCGTTGCGAGATAAAAGAGTGCCCAGGCGGCCTCGTCAGGCTTGCCGAAGCGGTTCAGCGGAATGTTCTTCGTGCGGGCGAGCGCGCCCGTCCAGTCCTCCCAGCTCTCGCCGGACTGCGCCTGCGTTTCGTAACGGCGGCGCCACTGGCCCGACTCGACGATGCCGATCAGGATCGAGTTCACGCGGATGCGCTGCGGCGCGAGTTCGGTCGCGAGCGACTTCACGAGGCTCAGCACGCCCGCGCGCGCCGACGACGTCGCGACCATATGCGGCTCCGGCTGCAGTGCGAGCAGCGAGTTCACGCAGGTGATCGTCGGCGCCTGCGCATCGCGCAGCAGCGGCAGGAACGCGCGCGTCGGGCGGATGATGCTGAAATACTTCAGTTCGAGTTCTTCGCGCCATGCGTCGTCGGTCGTGTCGGCGAAGGTCGACACGCGGCCCTGGCCGGCGTTGTTGACCAGCATGTCGGCACGGCCGAAGCGCGCCGATACGGCTTGCGCGAACGCGGCCACATCCTGCTCGTCGAGCACGTTGCAGCGCGCGGCGAGCAGTTGCGCGCCCGGATACTTTTCAACGAGCATCGCTTCGGCGCGTGCGAGACGGTCGCCGTCCCGGCCGCAAATCGCGACCGACGCGCCCGCCTGCAGGAACCGTTCGGCGGTCGCGAGGCCGATGCCGGACGAACCGCCCGTCACCACCGCCACCTGCCCGGTCAGATCGATCTGGATCATCGGAGTCCTAAAGCCTTGAGAAACGTGTGCTCGTCATCCGAGCGGTAATTGAGCCGCCGCGACAGTTCCGCCGCTGCGCGCTGCACCTTGTCGATCAGACCGTCCGCGATCAGCGCCGCGTCGATTTCCGGCCTCGGCACCGTCACCGTGATGCACGCGACGATCTTCTGCGTCTCGTTGCGCACCGGCGCCGTCACGACCGAGATGCCGCGCTCGAACGACGAGTTGCTGACGCCGTAACCGCGCAGCGCATCCTCGCGGATCACTTCATACAGCGCGTCGACCGTCTCCGGCGTCGCGTTCGTCATCCGGTTCAATGCGCCTTCCGGATACAGCGCCTGCAGCTCCTTCAGCGACAGGTCGCCCATCAGCACGTGCCCGTGCGTCGTCGCATGCGCGGGCAAGCGCGTGCCGACATTCACGCGGATCGAGCTGAACACCGGCGCCTGGCTCTGCGCCTTCGCGACGAACACCACGTCGCGGCCGTCGCGGATCACGATGTGCGTCGTGAAGCCGGTCGCATCGCGCAGACTTTCGATCACGGGCAGGCCGAGATCGGTCAGCTCGAGCGAGCTCAGGTATTCGAAGCCGAGCCGCAGCACGGCGATGCCGAGCTTGTAGTTGCGATCCTTGTCCGCGCGCTCGAGGAAGCCGAGCGATTCGAGCGTCTGCAGCAGACGGAACACCGTCGTGCGCGGAATGCCGAGCCGCTTCGACAATTCGGGCGCCCCGAGCACGGGCTCGCGCGGCGAGAATTCGGCGAGAATCCGCAGCCCGCGTTCGAGGCCGGGGACCACGTAGCTGGCTTCGGCCTTGCCGTTTTCGAGTTCGGGTTGTTGCAGCGGTTCGTTCATGATGCCTCCCGCCGGGCCGCCCCAAGGGAGGCATCCGCCCCCTCGGGGGGCAGCGAACGAACGTGAGCGTGGGGGTCGTAATTCATGCCAGTCCCCGCTGTTGGTCGCACTGACGGCAGAACGTGTCGATCAGTGCGGAATAGACGGCCGGTGCTTCCACGTAGCCGGCATGGCCTGCTTGCGGAATCACCTGCAGCCCGACGTGCGCGGCCGCGGCGATCCGCTCGCATGCGGCGGGCGGCGTGATCGCGTCGTTCGCGCCGACGGCCACGGCCGTGCGGCCGCGAAAGCCGGCGAGATCGGTGGCGAGATCGGCGTTCGCGAGCAGATGCGTGGCCTGCGCGTAGCCGGCCGGCACGATGCGCGCCATGTTCCACCGCACCCACGCACGCGCATCCTCGTTCGCGAAACCGGACAGCATGTTGCCGCTGCGCTGCTCGGCGAGCCCGGCCGGGCCGAGTTCGGCGAGCATCGCGAGCCGCGCGTCGCGGCGCGATTCGCGCGTTTCAGCCGATGCGCTGCCGTAGCCGCCCGCGGGCGACACCAGCAGCAGGCCGGCGATCCGCGCGGGCGTCACGCGGACGAGACCGCCCGCGATGATCGCGCCGAGCGAATGACCGACCAGCACGCAGCGTTCGATGCCGAGTGCCTCGAGCCACGCGTTCAGCGATGCCGCGTAATCGGCGGCTGCGGGCGACGCGCCGTGCACCGGCGTCGACACGCCGTAACCGGGCGCATCCCACGCGAGCACGCGCCGCGATGCGCCGAGCGTGTCGAGCTGGCGGACCCACGATGCGGCGCCCGAGCCGATGCCGTGCAGCAGCACGACGGGCAACGCACGGCCCGCATGCTGCGCGCCGGCCTCGCGATAACCGATCATGCCCGCCGCGCCGGCCGCGCAACGCTGTTCGGGAAACTGCCCGAGCAGCGCGGCGAACGCCGCGGTGCGGTCGCGTTCACGTTTGTCGATGACACTCATTGCTTCACCCGCTCCGTCTCAGCGCTTGATCTTCGCGAGCGGCGAATCGGGCGGATAGGTCGGCGTGACCGGCTTCGGCGAACCGAGCATCACGCACATCAGCGCATCTTCCTCGCCGATGTTGATTTCCGTGCGATACACGCCCGGCGGCACCGAGATCAGGTCGCGCTCGCCGAGGGTCGCTTCCCACGTCTCGCCGTCACGCTCGCAGATCACCTTCATCTTGCCGCGCAGCACGAAGAAGATTTCCTCGACGTCCATGTGGATGTGGCTCGGGCCGATGTTGCCGGCCGGGATGACCATCGTCGAGAACGTGAAGCCGCCGGCCGGCACCGTGTTGACGTCCTTCGCGACGCCCGTGCCGCCCGTGCCGACGTAGCGCATCTGTGCACGGCGGTACTTCGGGTCGTAGTCGGCCTGGAACTTCAGTGCATCCCAGTCGTAGCGACGGGTTGCGTAGCGCGCCACGCGCCCTTCCATCCAGTCGTTGAAGCTTGCGCCTTCCGGCTGGTCCCACGACTTGCGTTCGAGATCGGCGTCCGCCATCGTCCTCTCCTTCATCAGAGTGAAAACTTCAATTCAATCAATTCATCACGAAGCCGCCGTTCACCGGCAGCAGTTGACCTGTCACGAAGCGCGCGCCGTCCGACAGCAGGAACAGCACGGGGCCCGTCACGTCGTCGGGCACCTGCGCACGCGTCAGCGCGCGGCCCTGCATGTAGAACGCGTGGCGCTCGGCCGGCACGTAGGCGGTCGCCTCGACCTCAGTCAGCCCCGGCGCGATCGCATTGACCGTCACGCCGTGCGCGCCGAACTCGCGTGCCTGCGCATGCGTCATCGCGATCACCGCGCCCTTGCTCGCGACGTACGCGAGCAGCTTCGGCGCGCCCCACAGCGCGGTGTCCGACGCGAGGTTCACGATCGCGCCGCGGCCCGACTGCGCGAGATACGGCAGCGCCGCATTGCTGACGAGCCACACGCCGCGCACGTTCACGTTCATCACGGCGTCCCAGGTCGACACGTCGAGCTCGGTCGACAGCTTGCCGCCCGAGTTCGTGATCGCCGCGTTGTTGATCAGTGCATCGATGCCGCCGAGCGCCGCCGCGCTCTGCGCGACGAACGCGGTGACGCTCGCCGGATCGGCGAGATCGAGCGCGAAGCAATGCGCGACGTGGCCGGCTGCGGCGAGTTGCGCGGCCAGCGCGCGGCCTTCGTCGAGCAGCACGTCGCCGAACGCGACCTGCGCGCCCGCTTCGACGAGCGCCGTCACGAACGCCGCGCCGAGCCCGCGCGCACCGCCCGTGACGAGCACGCGGCGCCCCGCGAGCGACACGACCGGAGCGCGCTCAGCCATTTGCCGGCTCCGATGCGGCCTGCGCCCGCGCCGCGCGATGCGCGTCGAGCGCCGCAAGATGCTCCTGCGCACGGGTGCGCAGCATCCGGCGCACGCGCGTCATGCCGACGTCGTGCTGATACAGGTATTCGTGATCGCGCGCATTCGGCGCGAGGCTTTCGAGGACGTAGCGGTCCTGCTCGAGCACGTCCCAGTGCAAGCCCTCGAGGCGGTTGCGATACATGAAGCGCCACACGTCGCGCTGCCAGCCGCTGACCTTGCGGGTGCGCCAGAAGTAGACCTGGCAGTTGTCGCCGTCGACCGGCGTCGCGAAGCCGATGATCCCGAAGTTGCCGCCCGGGCCGAACTTCTGCTTGTAAGGAATCGCGAGGCGCATCCACAGGCAGCCCGTTTCGCCGAGCTCGACCCAGTCGAAGTTCACGTCGCGCTGGCCGATCTTCTCGAACATCAGGCCCGTTTCCGTCTTGCGCACGCGCATGTCGGCCTGCTTGTCGCCTTCGGCCATCGAGTGCGACGTGGCATGCAGGTACGCGCCATGCATCGGGTCCATCACGTTGTCGATCGCGTACTGGTAATTGCACTTCCAGTTCGACACGCACAGAAAGTGGCCGTACGCATCGTCGACCAGTTCCTCGGGCAGGTTCAGCGGCGCCGGCTCGCCGTGCGCTTCGTCACCGAACCACAGGAAGATCGCGCCGGCCTTCTCTTCGACCGGATACGACTTCACGCACTTCGTGCCTTCGAGCGGACAGTTCGATACGGCCGGCACGCGGTTGACCGTGCCGCCGCCGTCGACTTCGATGCCGTGATACCAGCACGCGATGTTGCCGCCGAGGTTCCAGCCGAGCGACAGGCGTGCGCCGCGGTGCGGGCAGCGATCCTCGAGCGCGTGGACCTTGCCGTCGTGATCGCGCCACAGCACGATCTGCTCGGACAGGCGCGTGAGGCCGACCGGCGCATTCGACACCTGCCAGCTCGGCGCGACGGGGTACCAGTAGTTCTTGATGCCGCGGTCGAGATAGGCACGGACCGGGTCGTGTTGTGCTGCGTGTTGTTCGGGGGACGTCATCAGTGTGCTCCGGATACGGTTGTCGTCGGATCGGCGGTCGGCGCTTGCGCGGTCATTCCGCGAGCGAGGCCATTTCGGCGCGGAAGCGCTCAGGTGTCCAGACCGTGCCGTCCGGCGCGCGGAAGCCGATGCGGTTCAGGCCCGCGACGACCTCGTCCAGCTCGACCGCGCCGGCTTCGAACACGCGTTCGAGCGCATCGCCGAGGTCGTTTTCATACTGGGTCGGGGCGGCCTTGCGGTTCTGCCAGACCTGGTTCTCGACCTGGCCGGGGATCTCGATCTGCCCCTTGCCCGCGACGTTGTTCGGCTGCGGCGCCACCCACGGCTTCAGGAAGGGATTGAAATTCACGGTCGCTTCTTTCATGTCACTCCACCTTGATCTGGATTTCCTCGCCGGCGAGCCGCACCGCGTACTGCTTCAGTGCGCGTCCGCCCGGACCCTTCAGGCATTCGCCCGTCTTGATGTCGAACACGGCCTCGTGCAGCGGGCATTCGACCGTGCCTCCGTCGACGAACCCCTGCGTCAGCAGCGCGTACGCATGCGGGCACACGTTCTCGAGCGCATACACGTCGTCGCCGACGCGGTAGATCCCGATTTCGACGCCGTCGGTCCGCTTGAACTCGATCGGCGTGTCTTCCGACAGCGCGCCGGCGTGCCCGGCGCAAACCCATTGTTCAGACATCTCACACCCTTCCTTCTGATCGACTCTCGGTTTGTTCCGATTTGTTCCATACCCGGAACAGCAGTTTATGGATGGTGATTATAGGAGCGACTTTCCACGAGTAAAACAAAAAGCTGCACGCCCTAGGGAAAACACTGACCGTCGGGTCGGCAATCGCGTGCACCCACCTCATCAGATGAATTTTTTTGTTATACGACGGGGCTTTACCGGGTTTACGCGGGTTTCGTGCACCGACACCGGGCGTCGGCCGGAAACCCATCCGTCCCGAAAAAATTATTTTTGATACGGTGCGAGACACCCCTATACTCCATTCCATCAGAGGTACATTGTTCCTTATATGGAACATACGAATGCCCGCTCGATGGCGAAAACGCGCGACGGCCGGCCGTTCCCGCGCATGCCGCCACGGCACGTATTCATCAGGTTGGAGATTCAGGAGATCAAATGGTCAAGCATGCGGTAGCAGCAGCAGTGATCGGAGTGGGCGCCGTGTCGGGCGCGTGGGCGCAGAGCAGCGTGACGCTGTACGGCAGCATGGATGCGGGCGTCGCATACGTGAACAACGTCGGCGGCCACGCGAAGTGGGCGATGATCCAGGGCAATACGCAGCCCGACCGGTGGGGCCTGAAGGGCAAGGAAGACCTCGGCGACGGCCTGTCGGCGATCTTCCAGCTCGAAAACGGCTTCTATACGAACAACGGCCAGTTCGCGACCGCGAACACGATCTGGAACCGCGCGGCCTTCGTCGGCCTCGGCTCGGAACGCTACGGCACGCTGACGCTCGGCCGCCAGACGCCGCTGTCGTTCGATTATCTCGATCCGCTCAGCACGGCCTACCTCGCGATGAGCTGGTACGCGTTCCACCCCGGCAACATCGACGGGCTCGCCGCGACCGGCAACGTGCCGTACAACAACTCGGTCAAGTACCGCTCGCCGACCTTCGCGGGCTTCTCGGCCGCGGCGACGATGGCGCTCGGCAACACGACGAACTTCTCGACCGGCAAGTCGGTCGGCGTCGCGCTGAACTATGCGAACGGGCCGTTCAAGGCGTCGGCCGTGTACTCGAACGAGCACGACCGCTCGATCCTGATCGGCACGACCGGCATCACGTCGTTCCAGGGGCAGAACACCGCGAACGGCTACACCGCGAGCAAGGTCGAGAACATCGGTGCGGGGGCGTCCTACCAGTTCGGCGACTTCCTCGTGCACGGCCTGTACACGCGCACGAAGATGCAGTCGAACGGCTTTTCGGACACGTTCCAGAGCTACGACGCGGGGGTGAACTACCGCAGCAGCGCGTTCAACACGATCGCGGGCGGCGCGGCGACCACGACGCTGGCCGGCCGCCGCTGGACGCAGGTCGAGCTCGGCGACATCTATGCGCTGTCGAAGCGCACGCAGCTTTACGCGAACGTGTTGTACGAGCACGGTTCGGGCGGTGCAAAGGCCGCTTTCTTCACGGCAGGTGTGTCGAGCACGGCGAACCAGGTGATCGTGCTCACCGGGATCCACCACTCGTTCTGAACGACGTCGGGCGTGCGGCGCCTGAAACGACAAGAGCGGCCCGCGGGCCGCTCTTTTTCTTTCGCAGATGGCATTTGCACGGCCGCCGGCCGCGCATCGGCGCACTCAGAACATCGCGACCTTGTGGCGCGCGTGCGCGAAGGTCGGATCGCTTTCGAGCGGACGATAGTTCAGCCGCTGTGACAGGTCGACCGCCGCGCCGCACACGGCTTCGACGAGCCGTTCCTTCTCGCGGGCCTCGCCGATTTCCGAGCGCGGCACGGTCGCGGTGATCGCCGCGACGATCGAGCCCGAATGATCGCGTACGGGTGCGGTCACGGCCGAAATGCCGCTCTCGAACGCCGCCTCGCTCACCGCGTAGCCGAGCCGCGCGTAATGGCGCACGCGTTCGTAAAGTTCGTCGACGGTGCCCGGCGTGCGCTCGGTGAACTGCTCGAGCCGCTTTTCCGGATAGAGCTGGCGCAGTGCGTCGCGCGTCAGGTCGCCCATCAGCACGTGGCCGTGCACGGTCGCATGCGCGGGCAGGCGCGTGCCGACGTGCACCTTCACCGAACCGAACATCGACGTGTTGCTCTGCGCCTTCGCGACGAACACGACGTCACGCTGGTCGCGGATCAGCAGATGCGTCGACAGGCCGGTCGCGTCGCGCAGCCGCTCGAGCACGGGCGTGCCGAGATCGGTCAGTTCGAGCGAATTCAGGTATTCGAAGCCGAGCCGCAGCACGCCGACGCCGAGCCGGAAATAGCGGTCGCCGTTCACACGCTCGAGGAAACCGAGCGCTTCGAGCGTCTGCAGCAGGCGGAACGTGGTCGTGCGCGGAATGCCGATGCGCTTCGACAGTTCGGGCGCGCCGAGCACCGGCTCGCGCGCGGAGAATTCGGCGAGGATCCGCAGCCCGCGTTCGAGCCCCGGCACCAGATAGGACGACGCACCGCCGGACGATTCGTCGTCGCCGGGCGCCGCGGTTTCAGGTGCGTCGCTCATCGTTGTCTTGACCATGTGGACATGGACGGTAGGAAATCAGTCACGTAACAGGTCACGGATCGTCGTGGATATTCAGTCATGCTACCTCAGCGCGCACGGGGTTCACACCGCGTGCATCGCCGCACCGCAGCATGCGGATCGCGACGCCGTGGAGAGTCAATCACGGTCGAGAGGATAGCAGCGATGGACAGCGCCACGCCATGCCGGCGTGGCCGGCAGCGCGGGAAGGCAGCCGCGTGCGCGGCGCCCGGCCCACGCGTGGCGGCCGGCGTGGCAGGCAAGGCCGGGCGGCCTACAGGCGCGACAGGTGAACCCGGATGTTTGCTCGATCGTATGTGAAGCCGCCGGCCGCATCCGGCTCGAGCACGCGCGCCAGGTCGACCGCATACATCCATCCGCTGCCCAGGCGGCCGCCGTTGATCGCCCGGATCCGGCTGCCGCCGACGGCGATCGCCGCATGAAAGACTGTGCCGCCGCGCGAGAAGCCGACCGCAGTTCCCGCTGGAATGCTCGCGCGCCCGTCCCACTCACCGCCGGTCTCGAAGTTGAAACGGGCTCGCCAGTGCTGGCCGATCGTGTCGAGCAGCGCGCCGGGCGCGATCATCGCATCGCTGCGCAGCAGGTACCGGACATAAGCCGCGGCGTCGTAGCAGACGCCGCCGGAAACATACTCGTTGATGTCGGCCATGCCGAACATCAGCGCCTGGGCGTGCTTCTGCCGTTCGGCGAAACCGGACTGGGCGACATGCCCGCCTAGCTGGGAGAGTTGCATGGGTGGCTCCGTGTGAAGAAGCAGGACGTCATCGTCCCGCCAACGCAATAACGTCATATGTTATTACGATATCGCGCCACGTCCGCGCACGCGCTCGGACGTCACGGCATGCGCGCCGCCGACGCCGGCACGGCGGCGGCCGCATCGGGATTCGGCGCGAGCCGCAGGCGCACGCGCAACGGCTGCAGCATGTCGGGCGGCGGCGCTCGCCAACGATCGCACCCGAGATCCGACAGCGCGCGCATCACGGCGCCCAGCGCCACGGCGACGATCGCCAGCGCGATCAGCACCTCGATCAGCGTGAATCCCCGTTCCGGCGCCCGCGCCGTGCGCGATCCGCCGCGCGCATGGCGGTGGTAGTCGGTTCTGTCGTCGCACATGACCTGCATTCTTGTCGATGGGTCGGCGTCCGGCATCCGGCATTCCAATCGCGGCGCGAAGCCGCATCGCCGGCGCGACGGACGCCGTGCAGGGACGTTAAGCGCGGCGTATGGCACACACGTGTCGAATGGTACGGACCATTTGGCGCGGCGAGCTCGGGCGGACGGGCGCGCACGCGCGCCGCACGCGTTGTCGCGCAAAGCGCGACAGGCAACGGAAAAACTGAAAGCGATCGGGAAAAACCACCCGGCGGCGGGCGGCAAGCGATGAAGACGATCCTCGGGCGGCGGGATCGACGCGACGGCGTCAGGCCGTCACGGCGGCGTCATACGCGGCGCGGGCAAGCTGGCCGGCGGCGTAGGCCTCGGCTTCGCCGCGAAAGCCGTCCCGGCTGAACGCAACGACTTTCACGCCAACGCCGGTCGCCCGCTTCACCGTCAGCGCCCATTGCCATCCGCCGTCTTGCTCGAAGACGTGCAGCGAGGGTTCGAAGGAAGGGTCGAATACGGTCACGCGTTTTGCTCCTGCCCCCTTGCGCACCGCATCGGCAACGCTTGGGGCATGTCGAAAGGATCGCGCCGGGATGCGACGCGCTTTTGCCATTCGACAGTCTAGTCAAGGATTGTTGCGACGCACCATCAGAGGTTTCACTCATCTATCGGAACCGGGCGGTCGATCAAATTTCCTGAAACCCCATATGGCACGGGCCTCAGCGGCGTTTCAGCGCGCATGGTTCAGCGCCCGTGCGGCAACGTGCCGCACAAGCGACCGCTTGCCTGTATCGATCGCCCGTGACTCGCAAAAACGAATCGTCCGGCGATCCAGTCACGTCGGTGATGGGCGGGGTTACCTGCCCGTACCCGTCGGCATCACGCGCCGAAACGTCAGGTTCACGCGCTCGCCCTGCACGCCCGGCGCCTTCGGCACGCGATGCTGCCATTCGGCCTGTGTGCGGCCTCGCATCACGAGCAGGCTGCCGTGCCCGAGACGATACGCATGCGTGACACCGGTCTTGCGATGCCGAAGGTCGAACACGCGCATCGCCCCGAGGCTCACCGATGCGATCACCGGCGCATCGCCCAGCTCGGGCTCGTTGTCCGCGTGCCAGCCGAGGCTGTCCTGCCCGTTACGGTAGCGATTGAGCAGCACGCTGTTGAAACTCGCGCCGCACGTCGCCTCGACCGCGCGCTTCAGGTCGAGCACGGCCGGCGTCCACGGCGCCGGCACGTTGCGGATCCCCGAATACACGTAGACGGCGTCCGGCTCGCCCTGCCATGCGGTCAGCCGCGGCAACGGAATGCGCCCGCGCGGCGTGCGGATCGTGTCCTGCTGCCACGCGACTTCCCCGATCAACGCGGCTAGCGCACGATCGGCATCGGACGGCGCCAGCCAGTCCGGGTACCAGTCCACATCGGGTGCGGGCGTGTCAGCGAAGAAATCGGGTGTCGACATGTCGGGAGAAACGGGCGATGAACGGAGCGGACGGGGCATGCCTGCATACTAGCCAACGCCGCCGCACACTGCCATGCGCTGTCATTCGCGGAGCAAGGTAGCCGCGCGCGCACTCGGCGTCGACGCAGGCCCGATGTCCGGCTTCGACGGCGCGAAAGTCGATGCCGCGTTCTTCGCGGGCACCGCGATCAAACGCAACTTCCTCGTGAATCTCGGCTATGGCGATCCGGCCGGCTTGTTCCCGCACAGCCCGCGCTTCGATTTCGACGACATCGCCGCATCGAGTGACGGCCGATGGCCGGCGCCGGCGCCCGTCGATGTCGGGCTCGCGCCGGCCTTGTCCAAACGAGGGAGCGTGCCCTACCCGCCGCGCGTCAGCCGGATCAGCGTGATCTCGGACGGCACGCCGAAACGGTTCGGCGGCCCCCAGTATCCGGTGCCGCGGCTCGTATAGAGCCACAGATTGCCGATGCGGCTCAGCCCGCCGATCACTGGCTGTTGTAGCCGCACGAACGGTGGCCATGGCAGAAACTGGCCGCCGTGCGTATGCCCCGACAACTGCACGGTAAAGCCGGCGCGGTTCGCCGCTTCCGCGCTGCGCGGCTGGTGCGCGAGCAGGATCTTCGTGCCGACGTCGCCGGGCGCACCCGCCAGCGCCTGCACGGGGTCGCTGCGATGGGCGGGATCAAACCCGCCCGCCGTGAAATCGGTGACGCCCGCGAGCACCGCGTGCGCACCGTCATGTTCAATCAGCACGTGCTCGTTGAGCAGCACCGTGATCCCGATGCGCCGGAACTCGTCGATCCACGCATGCGCGCCCGCGTAATACTCGTGGTTGCCCGTCACCAGGAAGCTGCCGTGCCGCGACTGCATGCGGCCGAGCGGCGCCGTGTGGTCGCGCAGGCGCTTGACCGAGCCGTCGACCACGTCGCCCGTCACGACGACGAGGTCGGCATCGAGCGCGTTGACCGCGCGCACGATCCGTTCGACGTAGGGCCGCTTGATCGTCGGCCCGACGTGAATATCGGACAGCTGCACGATCGTCAGCCCGTCGAGCCCGGCCGGCAGCCCCGCGACCGGGATCGACACGCGCTTGACCGCCGCCGTGCGGCGCGCACCGACGAACCCGATCACGGTAACGAACACCGCACCGGCCAGCACGCCGATCGCCGTGTCGGTCGCCGCGCCGGGCCACGCGCCGTCGTGCCCGAGATGGCGCCATCCGGACACGCCGAGCAGCACGAATTCGCGAAGGAACGTCAGCAGGAGCAGCGACGAGAAGAAGCCCATCACGAGCGAGCCGGCCCAGCCGGCCAGCGTCGCGGCCCAACCTTCGTCGAAGCGGCGCGAAAACATGCCGACCGGGATCAGCACGACGAAGCTCGCCAGCACGAGCGCCGCGATCGTGCGCGCGACCGGCGACGTGAACGCATCGGGAATGATCCGAATCCCGACGTACAGATGGAACAGCATGCCGATTGCAATGAACCGGACAAAGAAACTTCGCATGGAACACTCACCTTCGTTGCGATACCGATACCGCTTCCGCGTTGTATGTTGCACGAGGCCGTGAGGCTCCGTGCCGCGCGTCGCGCCATACGTACGATGGTACACAGATCGCGGCTGTGACGACCGGTCGTCGGCCGGACGTCGACGCCGCCCGACGCACCGCTCGACCGCGACTTCATCGGCCCGCCAGACGCGAGCGACGTTGACGCTTTCCCGAGGCCCGTCGTTACCGACATGCCGCGCACGCCGCGCTTGCCCATCCCGGTCAGCCACTTCGCGAACGGCGGCCGGATAATCGATGCGAACGTCCTCGTCTTGCCCGAAGGCACTGGGCGTCACCGCTCTCGCGGGCGAGCCATCGAGTAGACAGCTCAGGCCGAACGCGCGCCGCAGATCTGCGGCGCCGATCATGACACGCTACCGCGCTTCACACGCCATCCGGTCGACCCGCTCGTCAACACTGCCCTCCATCCGCCGGATCGCCCCTATTCCCCTGCGTTCGAACGGCAATCGGCCTTTTCCGCCCCGATTCCGCGCTGTCGACACGACAAATCGGCCGCCCTTCGTTCGTCTGACGATTCTTTACAGTCCGTTAGCAACCCTACGCGAGCGTGCGCTGGCAGAATCGCGACGGTCCGACCATCATTGCAGAAACGCGGTGCCGAACGGGCGGACACGCCCCCCCGACCGGTAATACCCCCCACGGTGCACGGGGCGGGTGGCTGGCGGTCCGCATCGCGCTGATTTATTATCGGCTCCGTATCCCGGAATCGTCGTCGCGGCGGCGATTCGCATTGCGCCGCGCCCGGCATCCCCCCCCAACGTCGAGCTCGTCACACCATGAGAAAAACAACGCCGCGTGCGCCCTTGCGCGTCGCCGCCGTCCTGGCGCCAGCCCTGCCGCTCGCGGGCTGCGCATCGCGCGGCGCACCGTCGTACGTCCTGTTCGGCGCGTATTTCCCGCTTTGGCTCGTCAGCGCGATCGTCGGCGTCATCGGCGCGATCGTCGCGCACCGCGTCTTCGTCGCGACCGGCTGGGCCGCGACGGTGCCCTACCAGCTGGCCGTCTGCACTGCGATCGGGCTCGTGGTCGCGGTGATCGTGTGGCTCACCGGCACGGGGCCGTTCGCATGAAGGCCGCCGGTATCGCCCGCCCCTCCGTCAAAGGCCGCGTGATCGCCCTGGCGATCGTCGCGCTCGGCATCGCGGCACTCGTGTACGCGTACTACCGCACAACGGCCTACCCGTCCACCGACGACGCGTCGATCGACGCGGACGTCGTGCACGTCGCGTCGCCGGTCGGCGGCCGCATCGTGCAGCTCGCGGTACATGAAAACCAGCGCGTCGCGAAAGGCGACCTGCTGTACGTCATCGATCCGGTGCCGTACCGGCTGACGGTTGCGCAGGCGCAGGCCGACCTCGAACTCGCGCGCGCATCGCTCGACACGCGCCGCCGTTCGCTGATCGGCGAGCGCTCGAACGCGGCCGTGGCCGCCGAGCAGGTCAAGCGCGCGACCCAGAACAACGACCTTGCCACGCGGGACGTGAACCGGCTCGCGCCGCTCGCCGCGCAGGGCTACGTCAGCGCGCAGCAATTCGACCAGGCGAAGGTCCGCCAGCGCGACGCGGCCGTGTCGCTCGCGCAGGCACAGGAACAGCAGCGCGCGTCGTCACAGACGATCGGCGACGACGCCGACGCGATCGCGACGCTGCATGCACGCGAGGCCGCGCTGGCCCGCGCGCAGCATGCGCTCGAGGACACCGTCGTGCGTGCGCCGCACGATGGCCTCGTCACAGGCCTGAGCGTGCTCGCCGGCGAAACCCTTGCGCCGAACCAGTCGATCTTCACGCTGATCGACGCGAGCGAATGGTTCGCCGTCGGCAACTTCCGCGAGACGTCGCTGAGCCGCATCGAGGTCGGCGACTGCGCGACCGTCTATTCGATGATCGACCGCAGCCGCCCGCTGACCGGCAAGGTCGTCGGCGTCGGCGCAGGCATTGCCGACAGCGCCCGCATCAACCTGCCGCGCACGCTGCCGATCGTGCAGAACTCGGTGAACTGGGTGCACGTCGCGCAGCGCTTCCCGGTGCGCGTGAAGCTCGACGAACCCGACGGCAAGCTCGTGCGTGTCGGCGCCAGCGCGATCGTCGAGGTCCGGCATGGCACTGCCTGCCGCTGAGGTTCGTTCACCGGGCCCGCGCGAAGTCCTGCGACTGCTCGCGCCGTTTCCGGGGCGCACGTCGATTGCCGTGCGGGTCGCGCTGATCTGCGCGCTGACCGCGCTCGTGACGGCCGCCTACGGCACGCCCGAAGCCGCGCTGTCCGCGTACGTCGTGTTCTTCATGATCCGGGCCGACCGCGTGACGAGCGTCGTGCTCGCGGCTGCGCTGCTGGTGATCGTCACGATCGTGATCGGGCTCGTGCTCGGCATCGCGATCTTCAGCATCGACTATTCGATCCTGCGGGTCGCGTGCATGGCCGTGCTGTCGGTCGGCCTCCTCTATCTGACGTCGGCCAGCAAGCTGCGCCCGGTAGGCGCGATCCTCGCGATGATCGTCGGCTTCGGGCTCGACCAGCTCGGCCTCGCGCCGTTCGGCGAAGCTGCCACGCGTGCGCTGCTGTACATCTGGCTGACGATCGCGATCCCGGTCGGGGTCGCGATCGTCGTCAACCTGCTGATCGCGCCGTCGCCGCGCAAGCTCGCGCACGCGCAACTCGCGAAGCGCTTGCGGCTTGCCGCGCAGCGGCTGCGCGGTGACGATGCCGCGCTCGACGCATTCAATGCCAGCCTGCACGAAGGCGACAAGCAGCTGCTCACGTGGCTCAAGCTGTCGAAACTCGAAGGCTCTTCGTCCGCCGCCGACTTCGCGGCGTTGCTGCAGGCCGTGGCTTCGAGCACCGCGCTGCTCGTCGGCGTCGCGCTGGCCGATCGCGAACCGGATGCACGGCTGCCCGACGCATTTGCCACCCCGATCGCCGCCACGCTCGACGAAATGGCCGACATCCTCGACCAGGGCGGCTACCCGGTCGACGTGACGCTCGCGCTGCCGCCGACCGACACGCTGCCGCCGCTCGCGCGGGTTGCCGCGACGGATCTCCAGGCGGCGATCACGCATTTCGCGGAACCGGCCGCAACGGCCGATGCTGCTTCGTCGGCTTCGTCGGCTTCGACAACTGCCCCCGATGCCGCCGAATCCGCTCCGCCCCCCGCCCCGCGCGGCGGCTTCTTCCTGCCCGACGCGCGCACCAATCCCGACCACATCCGCTACGCGCTGAAGACGACCGCCGCGGCGATCTTCTGCTACCTGCTGTATTCACAGCTCGACTGGTCGGGCATCCATACCTGCGTCGTCACCTGCTACATCGTGTCGCTCGGCTCGACGGCCGAGACGGTCGAGAAGCTCACGCTGCGGATCTTCGGCTGCATCGTCGGCGCGCTGCTCGGCACGGCGGCACTCGTCTTCGTCGTGCCGTCGCTATCGTCGGTCGGCCACCTGATGGCGCTGGTGTTCGCCGGCGGGTGGCTCGCCGCGTGGGTCGCGTTCGGCTCGCCGCGCATCGCGTATGCCGGCTTCCAGATCGCGTTCGCGTTTTTCCTGTGCGTGATTCAAGGCGCCGGCCCCGGCTTCGACCTGACGATCGCGCGCGATCGCACGATCGGCATCCTGCTCGGCAACGTCGTCGTGTATCTCGTGTTCACGCGCATCTGGCCCGTCAGCATCGGCAAGCAGATCGACGCCGGGCTCGCCGCGCTGATCGACCAGTGGCGGCGCCTCGCGCAGGTCGCGCAGCCGGCCGAGCGGCGCGCGCTCGCGGCTGAGGCGTTCGCCCGCCACGGCGCGATCACGCAGGAGCTCGGGCTGGTCCACTACGAACCGTCGTGGGTACGGCCGGCTTCTTGCTGGCGCCGAACACGAGCGCCTCGCCCACCGGCTGCTTGCCTTCCATCCGCGCGAACGTGTAGTCGACCTCGACCCAGTCGTCGCCGCGGCGCCGGCCCACCGAGCGCGCGCG